>NZ_JBJODA010000005.1:0-231061 GCF_045899875.1 Clostridioides sp. GD02377 | reverse complement strand
TATAAATGCAAGTATAAATATACTAAAAGAAGGATTAAGGCTAATAACAGTTTAAAATAGATAACTTATGTAAGAACCGTAGGAACTATGGGGATAGCCTGTGGAGAATTGGTAAGACATATTTCAGTATGCAAAATTCTATGAAGCAGGAACCCTGTGACTTTAGTCATGGGAGGTTCAGGGAACAGGAAATAGCATTATGAAAAATAAGGGGGTAATTATTGAGGGAGATACTATAGTTGAAATTGAAGACATAAGAACAGATTTGGATGGATATGATGTATATGATTACTTAGATAAAACTGTTATGCCAGGAATTATGAATTGTCATGTTCATTTGACAATGGAGCCAGTTGGAAATCCAAAAGTTTATTATGAGAATGTATCAGATGTAGAGCTTGTGGTAAATACAATAAAACAACTTGATGCTTACTTGGATTCAGGAGTAACATATATTAGAAGTTTAGGTTGTCCTAAATATGTGGATGTACAACTTAAAAAACTTGTAGATAAAGGGTCTATAGATGGTCCTGGTATAGTTGCTTCAGGTCCAGTTATATGTATGACAGGAGGACATGGATATTACTTTGGGATTGAGAGTGATGGTATAGATGAATGTAGAAAATCAGCTAGAACAGTATTAAAGAATGGAGTAGACTGTGTAAAGATAATGGCAACTGGAGGTGTAACGACTGATGGTGTTGAGCCAGGCTCACCACAATTGACTTTGGAAGAAATGAAGGTTGCTGTAGAGGAGGCTGTAAAAGCAGGAAAAATAACTGCTACGCATGCACAAGGTAGAACTGGTATAAAAAATGCAGTACTTGCAGGAATAACTTCTATAGAACATGGTGTTTATTTAGATGATGAGATAATTGATTTGATGCTAGAAAGAGAAACATACTTAGTTCCAACTGTGGCTGCTCCATATTTTATTCTAAATGCAGGAAAAGAAAGTGGAATAACTGAGGCGACTCTTAGAAAGTGTGAAATTGTCGCTATTCCACATAAAGAATCATTCTTAAAAGCGTATAAAAAAGGAATTAAAATTGCAGTTGGCTCTGATGCAGGAACTTCTTACAATGAACACGGGAAGACATATTATGAAATGAAACTAATGTCAGATTATGGTATGGATAATATGGATGTAATAGTGGCTGCTACAAAAACTGCATCTGAACTTTTAAGAATTGATAAAAATTATGGAACTTTAGAAAAAGGAAAGAAAGCAGATATTATAGTTGTAAATGGAAATCCTATAGATAATATAGATGTATTAGCTGATGTATTAGCAGTATTTAAGCTTGGTAAAAAAGTTAGATAGAAGTCAATATAAAAATAAAAAAGAGCGTCTAAAGTTATTTTTACATAGACACTCTTTTTTATTAACAATAATCAAATATTTTATATTTTAAAAACTATATGCCATTTTATATTTAAATATAGTACTTTAAAATTGTTTTATGCAATATAATCTATAGAATCTACACATACAAAGTATATTCTTGAGTCATTAGAGTTTCCAAGTACTAAAACATCATTTTTCTTACCTAAAACTTCAACACCAGTTAGAACTAAACTACCAGCTACTACAGTAACTTGATTATTTATTTTAGAAGTATAAAGGTTGTCAAGTATACCTTTATTACAACAACAATCATCACAATCACAGTTGCAATTACAATCTTTATATTGTTTTTTATCAAGATAATATCCTAAAGCTGCCACAAAATCATTATAATCTCCAGGTGCAACATTAAAAGCAACAGCTTTAAGAGAACATAATGATGCTAAATCTACAGTTGTTAGTGGATTGATTGTAGCAACTATATAATCAATTATATCATCAAGTATTGAATTTAATATACCTCCTAGGTCTATATTAGCAGGTACTGCTGCCTCTATAAGAGCAACTAATTCAGCTATACCTGGAATAGTGCCAATTGAACTAACTAATCCGCCAAGTGTCAATGGAATTGGTTTAGGATAATATATTTGACCAGATATATCTATTAAATCGCAGTTACAAGCTGAAAATCTTTTAAAAGTAGCATTAAGTCCAGATAGATTATCTTTTGGAGGTAGAGAGTAATCTATACCTACTAAATAAGCACCAACTATAAAGAAATCTGAAATAAAAGCAAACTGATTAAAATTAACAAAAGGTCTTATAGCATCATATCTTAAAAGTTCTAATGCATCTTTCATACTTTTTTTGCAGCAGCAATGTTCAGCTACTTTAGGTTCTTTACATTTGTTTGGATAATTATAGTATCTATCCTCTGTTTGATAATTGTCATAATATCTATCCTCTATTTGATAGTTGTCATAATATCTATCATTTGTATTTATATAACCTTCTTCATATTCTTGAGAAAATCTAAAATTTTCTCTACATTTATTATTTTCCATTAAATGAACTCCTTTTATATTTTAATTTGAATATATAGATGATTAAGTTTATCTATATAGTAATATTATATTTAATATGTAAAAAAATGTTACAAAATATATTATAAAAGAATAAAAGAAGGTAATTTGTCAAATGATAGTATGAATTTCTAGGGATACTCTATTTTAAAACAAAAAACTTTATATAAAAAAGGTTTATATGTTATATTTATATAAATATATCTATAAACAAGAAGGGAGCAATTTAATAAATGATTGAGGTTAATAAATTATGCAAGTCTTTTACAAGGGTCGTAAAAGATGATAAGAATAAAAATTCAATAAGAAAGTTAAAGAAAATAAAAACTAGAAAAGAAGAGTTTCTTGCTGTGAATAATGTTTCTTTTAAAGTTGCAGAAGGAGAGATTGTGGGAATATTAGGTCCAAATGGTGCAGGAAAAACGACTTTGCTTAGAATGTTAGGAGGAATATTAACACCAACATCAGGAGATATACGTGTTTCTGGATATGATTATTCAATAGATAGAAATTCAGCAAAAAAAGAAATAGGATATTTGTCTGGAAACACAAAGTTATATGGAAGACTTTCTCCTAGAGAGCTTCTAACAACTTTTGGAAGCTTATATGAAATGACAAAAGAAGATATAGAAGAATCGATTGAAAATGTTATAAAAATAATGGATATGAGTGAATTTATAGATAATAGAATTGAGAATCTATCAACTGGTCAGACTCAAAGAACGTCTATAGCTCGTTGTTTAATACATTCTCCAAAGGTGTACATTTTTGATGAACCAACATTAGGGCTTGATGTTTTAAGTAGTGCATCTATAATAGACTTTATGAAGAATGAAAAACTAAGAGGTAAAACAGTTCTTTATTCAACTCATTATATGGAAGAAGCAGAAACTTTATGTGATAAGATTTTTATGATTCACAATGGAAAAATAATTGCATCAGGAACACCAAATAGTTTGAAAGAGGAATCTGGAGTAAACAACTTGAGAGACGTATTTATAAAACTTGCTAGAAAGGAGGAAGTTTAGATGAGAAGTAAGATTGTAAAATACATATTTAAAAAAGAAATGTTGGATATATTGAGAGATAAAAAGACATTATTTATGATGATTGTTTTACCACTTCTTTTGTATCCTTTACTTATGCTATTAATGATGCAGGTAATGAATATGTCTGCAAATAGTATGAATAGCAAGGATATTAATATAGCCTTTGATAATAAACCAAATAAAGTATTAGTATCGATGATTGAAGATAATAATTTAGGTAAAGATACTGAAAGCAAAGATAATGTAAATGATAAAGGAAAAATAAGAATACTTGATGTTGATGATTATAAAAAGTCATTAGAAGAAAATAAAATTGATGCTTATATAAAGATAGAAGAAAAACAAGCATCTACAAGTTATAAAATATATATGAATTCTTCTCAAGAAAACTCTTCTAATGCAGTAAAGAGAATAGAAACTGTTTTAGATAAATACAAAAGACTTACTGTAGAAAAAAAATTATCTGATAAAGGTTTAGATGTACAATCTACATTAGAGCCTTTAACATATAGCACTGTAGATGTTGCAAAGACAGAAGAAGTAGCAGGCTATTTTTTAGGACAAATATTGCCATTCATACTGATAATAGGAGTCTTGCTTGGTTCAATATATCCAGCAATAGATGTTATGGCTGGGGAAAAGGAAAGAGGTACATTAGAAACTCTATTTACGCTTCCAATATCAAATTTAGAATTGGTTATGGGAAAATACATGGCTGTTTCTCTTAGTGCAATAGTAACAGCAATTTTAAATATTTTATCTATGGGATTGACTATGGCATTTATTTTAATTAGTGGAGGTCTTAGCAGTCAACTTGGCTTTGGAAATTTCAATTATGGAGATTTAATTTTACCAATTGTAACTACTTTAATCTGTATATGTCTGTTTTCAATGGTAGTAGCAGCAATAAGTATGTGTGTATGTTCACTTGCAAAAAGTTTTAAAGATGCTCAAAACTACATAACTCCTCTTATGTTAATTATTATGATACCATCATACGTCTCTATGATACCAAATATAGTGTTGGATAGGGTAACATCTGTAATACCTGTGGTAAACATATCACTACTTATAAAAAGTGTATTATCTTTTAAAAGTGATTTAAATTTAATAGCTTTAGTTTTGGTATCAAATATAGCTTTTGTTATATTGGCAATCATATTACTATCTAAGATGTTCAATTCAGAGGAAATACTTTTTGGTAATAGTAAGAGTTTTTCTTTTTTAGAGAAAAGATGCAATATAAAAAAAGGCTCTATACCAACTATAAGTGATGGTATTATTTTATACGCAGTGGGATTAGTTCTTTTAATTTATGTTGGTTCTTTAGTACAAATTAAATTTGGTATGGGTGGTATCATAATAACACAATTTATGATAATTTCATTACCATTAATATTTGCATACTATATTAAAGCTGATTTTAAAGAAGTGTTTAGCTTGAGAGTTCCTAAGTTAAAACATATACTTGGCAGTATTGTACTTTGGATTGGTGGATATATTCTTATTATGATTATAACACAACTAATTTTATTCTTGTTTCCTCAAAACATGGAAGTTGCTGAAAGTTTAAACGAAACCCTGTTTATGAAAGATAAGTTTTTATTAAATTTACTAACAATAGCTTTATTGCCAGCTATATGTGAAGAAATATTTTTTAGAGGATTTATATTTTCTTCATTTAGTAAATCAAAAGATAAGAATAAGTCTGTTAAGTTAGCTATAATATGTAGTGGAGTATTATTTGGTATTATGCATATGGATTTTATAAGAATAATTCCAACCTCTATACTGGGTATTATATTTGCATATAGTGTATATAAATCTGGTTCCATATTTGTATCAATGTTATTACATTTTTTAAATAATGGTATAGCAATTGTAGTAAGCCATTATACAACTGGAAATGTAGCCAATCTGTACAAATTTATTGAGGTCGATTTTGCCAATTTAAATATACTTAAATTTGTCTTAATTCTTTTAATAAGTTTTATATTAGTTGCATTGGGAGTAAGAATTTTATATAGAAAATCTTTAAAAAGTTAAATGTAGATTTACTATATATATTAAATATTGATTAGCACTAAAGTATATAAATATATCTTATATATAAAATACTTTAGTGCTATTTTATATATTCTCTTTATCTTTTAATTATATAAACTCTTTATTGTTTCATTTATATAATATTTTCATTATATAAATGAAACAATAAAGAGTTTTAATTTTATAGATTTATAGTTAAAAAATCAATTATGAGGAGATATATTAAAAAATTTAAATTAGATATTTTTTAATTTACTTAGGGATAAAATTTAAAAATTAGTTTGTCGAAATAAATATAGAAAGAAAAAACAGAAAAAATAAAGTATGAATATGTTGCAAATACTATATTTTGGGAAAAAGTAGTCATTTCTTGTAAAATGGATAGTTTATATTTATTTTAAATTTCATGAAATTTTCAGTTACTATAATTATAGAATGTAGTATATTAGTTGTCTTAACTATTGATTTATACATTTCATATCGGTATAATATAAAATAAATTGGATTATTTTGGTATATAATTATTGATAAAAGATACTTATTTTTCTTCAAATTATCTGAAAAATTTTTATTTTTATATTATAATTTTACTATTTTCTTTTCAAAACTATCCATTTTACAAGAAATGGAAACTTTTGGGATATACTTATTTGCTAATGGTTTATAATAAAATAGAGGTGTTTTAATGGGAGGAAATTTTTATGAGGAATTTACAAAAAAAATTAATGTTTTTTTTATTTATATGTATAATTTTACAGATTATACATACAATACCAGTTTATTCTTTAAATGAATTTTATCAAAATAACTCCCTAAGCAACTTTGAATCTATTATGTTTAATAATCAATTTATTAGCAAATATTCATTACAGATAATATGTATTATGACTATGATATGTATAATGCTTGTACTATATATAATATATGATAAATTAAGGTTTAGAATTAAATTGCAAAAGGTAGCTTATACAGATGGTCTTACAGGAGCAAGTACTATGGATAAGTTTGTGATTGATGCTAATAAGATATTATGCAAAAATACTCAAGAGAAATATGCTTTATTGTATATAGATATTGATAAATTTAAATATATAAATGACCTATTTGGATATGAAATTGGAAATGAAATTTTACGTAACTTAACTAAGATTATTAAAAATAATATATTTGAAGATGAGATATTTGCAAGAATATCTGCTGATAATTTTACTATAATTATGAAATACATAGAAGAAAAAGATATAACAAATAGATTGAACATTATATTTGAAGAACTAGATTTATTTAATAATAATCAAGAGGAAAAGTATAAACTGGTTTTGAGTTGTGGAATCTACTTTATACTTTCAGAAGATAGAGATATTAATTCAATTATAGATAGGGCTAATATACCTCATAAAATGGCAAAAGGAGGACATAAAAGTTCCTATGCATTTTATGATAATAAGATTCATGACCAAGAAATAAAAGAAAAAGAGATGGAAAATACGATGTTTTCAAGTTTGGAAAATAAAGAATTTATTGTACATTTGCAACCAAAAATAGAACTTGATACAGGAGAAATACAAGGTTCAGAAGCTCTTGTTCGATGGAAAAGTTCTAATAAAGGTTTAATACCTCCAAATGAATTTATTCCATTTTTCGAGAAAAACGGTTTTGTAATAAACTTAGATTTATATGTACTTGAAGAAATATGTATACAGCTTAGAAAATGGATTGATGCAGGTATAAATCCAGTTACTATTTCGGTTAATGTCTCAAGGATACATTTATATTGCAATAATTTTATAGAAACATATAAAAATATAATTGATAAATATGAAATACCTGCAAAGTATATAGAACTTGAACTTACAGAAAGTATTATATTTGATAATTTTGACATCTTAATTGATATAATGAATAATTTAAAAAAAATAGGATTTTTGATATCTATGGATGATTTTGGTTCAGGGTACTCATCATTAAATATGTTAAAAGAAATTCCTATGGATATTTTGAAGCTTGACCAAAAATTTATTATGGAAACTTATAATAGCAATAGAAGTAAGATAATTGTTACTAAAGTTGTAGAAATGGCAAAAGAATTAGGCATGAAAGTGGTATCAGAGGGTGTTGAGACAGAAGAACAGTTTCAGCTCTTAAAGGAAGTAAAATGTGACATGGCACAGGGATATCTGTTTGGAAAACCAATGCCAATTGAAGAATTTGAAAAATTGATTATGTATAGCTCAATAAAATAGGAATTAATCTATATTATAAAAAATCTAATAAATTATGTTAAAAATGAACTCTAATACAGTGTTCATTTTTTTGTGAGCTTTTTTATATACTTTTTTAGATAGTAAAATTATTTAAGATTAAAAGGAAATAATTATAGCTTTGATTATAGATATATAGTATCCATTTTTATAAAAGCATAGTATGAAAAAAATATACAAAAATATTTTCATAATTTTATTTAAAAGTGATTGACATATAAGTTGTATTATTATATTATTGTATTAAGTTATTAATACAATAATATAAACAAGGAGGTATAAACATGGAATGGGAACTTGATAATAATAAGCCTATATATATACAATTAGTAGAACATTTAAAATTGAAAATAATTTCAGGTGAGATTGAAATAGGATCTAAACTAGAAACAGTAAGAGCACTAGCAGAAGATGCTGAAGTAAATCCAAATACAATGCAAAAAGCTCTAACAGAACTTGAAAGACAAGGATTAGTTTATAGCCAAAGAACTAAAGGAAGATTTGTAACAGATGATAAGGAAAAAATAAAAGCTATGAAAGCGGAAATAGCTAATGTTGAGATAAATACATTAAAAGAGACTTTAGAAAAACTTGGGTATGATAAAGATGAAATGTTAAAACTTATTACAGAAAATTTGAAAGGAGAATTATAAAATGGATAAAAATATAAATAATATTTCTCAAGATAGAATAGTTGAATTTAAAGGTGTAAATAAAAGTTATGGAACTAAAAAGGTTTTGAAAAATGTTGAATTGAATATACCAAAGGGAAAGATAGTGGGATTGTTAGGTCCTAATGGAAGTGGCAAAAGTACAATGATTAAGCTAATAAATGGATTATTACAGCCTGATAATGGTGAAATTGTAATAAATGGAATGAAACCATCAATAGAGACTAAGAAAATAGTATCTTATTTACCAGAAAGAACTTATTTAAATGACTGGATGAAGGTATCAGATTTACTGAAATTTTTCTATGATTTTTATAGTGACTTCGATGTTAGAAGAGCAAATGAGATGATTAAAAGTTTAGATATTGATGTGAATGAAAAACTAAAAACAATGTCTAAAGGAACCAAAGAAAAGGTTCAACTTATCTTAGTTATGTCAAGAAAAGCAAGTATATATATCCTGGATGAACCTATTGGTGGTGTTGACCCAGCTGCAAGGTCATATATACTTAAAACTATATTAAAAAATTATTCTGAAGATAGTACTTTACTAATCGCTACTCACTTAATAAGTGAAATAGAGAATATATGTGATGAAGTAATATTTATATCTAAGGGACAAATAGTATTGCAAGGAGATGTTGAAACAATAAGAGAAGAAAAAGGAAAATCTATAGATGCATTATTTAGGGAGGAATTCAAATGTTAGGTAAATTATTAAAATATGAATTAAAGGCAAGTGGAAGAACATTTATACCATTATATATAGCTATATTGGTAGTAGCTGTATTCAATGGAATATTTATAAACACAGATATATTCCAAATACAGGGAATAGGAATACTGGTATTGATGAGTCTTTTCATGGCATTAGGTGTTTTAACTATTGTAGTTACAATTCAAAGATTCAGAAAAAATCTTTTGGGTGATGAAGGGTATTTAATGTTTACTCTTCCTGTTAGTACTAGTTCACTTATTTTATCTAAATGTATAACAGCACTTATATATGCTGTACTTAGTTTTATAGTTGCAATGTTCACATTTGGAATGCTTATGCTTTTTAGTGCTTCTGGAATACACTTACCTGAATTTTTAGATTTTTTTAATACTGTTTTTACAAAAGGTTCTGAATATTTTTTAGATGTTGTATTATTTTCAGTAACAATGCTTATTTCATATTCATCATTTATTTTGTTATTATATACATCAATTTCAATGGGTCAATTGCCAAGATTTAACAAGCATAGAAATATAGTAGCATTTGTTTCTTTTATAGCTATAAATATAGTAATATCAAGTGTTGGAAATGCTATAGAAAGAATTTTACCACATAAAGATACAAATATGATATACCATTTTTATCAAAGTCCTCATTTTGCACTCGCAATGCTTGGGAGTATTGCAGTTGTAGTAATATTATTTTTCGCTACAAAATATATATTAGATAAAAAATTAAATTTAGAATAGATATTTTTATAGAGAGCCATCTTTTGAGTAATGTTCAAAGATGGCTTTTTATATTTAAGGAGTTAATTTATATATATAACAGGAATGAAACTTTATTTCTAGTTAAATATGTATATATGTAGTATAATGAGACTATATGTTAAAATTTGTAATAAATAGATGTATACTTGATATAATTACTTAGAAAGCATGAATTTTATAGAGTATATCAAGAAAATTTAAAGCTATGTAGATTTGAGGGAGAAAATATGAAAAGTTATACAAAGGCTAAATGGAGTGTTTGGGGCATAATTACATTTTCATTCATTTTAGTCTTATTTTTAAGGATGTCAACTGCTGTTGTTTCAGATAATTTATCAAATGAGTTAGGTTTTAATTCTATACAAATTTCAAATATAGCATCTTTTTGCCTCTATGCATATGCATTTATGCAAATACCAGCAGGAATCTTAATTGATAAATATGGAGCAAGAAAAATTAGTAGTCTTGGAATAATAATGGCAAGTTTAGGTTCTATTTTATTTGGATTGATTCAAAGTATAGAGTTAGCATATATTTCTCGTATAGTTGTAGGTGCAGGGACATCAGTAATATTGCTTTGTATTTTAAAAATTCAGGGTAGATGGTTTAATAAATCAGAATTTGCTTCTGCAACAGCTAAATTTTCATTTGTAGGGAATTTAGGGGGAGTTCTTGCTACTTTTCCACTTGTATTTCTATCTGAATTTGTTGGCTGGAGAAATTCATTTTTATTGATAGGCATAATTGGTGTTGTAATCGGATGTTTTATGTATATTATTGTTAGAGATACTCCAAGAGAATACGGATTCAATATAGATATGGAACCTAATGAAGAGCCAGAGAAGATTGGTATTGTTGATGGAATTAAGTCTGTTATAAAAAATAAATCAACATGGTATAACTCAATGATAATGTTCTCTTTTGTAGGTCTGACAAGTGCATTTACAAGTCTATGGGGAGTGAAATACATAATGGATGTTTATGGGGTTAGTAAGAGTTTTTCTGCATTTATAGTATCATTTTTTACATATGGATTTATATTTGGTTCAATAATTATGGACTTTGTATTTGCTAAAATAAGCTCTAGTAAATTTAATATAATCAAATATGGAGCAATAATAGATTTATTTATATGGATTCTAATTGTAGTTGTATATAAAGTAAAACCACCAATAATGATTTTACCAATAGCATTTTTTATTATGGGATGTATAGTTATGTCTCATTTACAAGTTTTCAATGATGCTAAGTATAAAAATAAAGAAATTTATTCTGGATTGGCAACTAGTGTCATTAATACTTTCGAATTTATAGGTAGTGGTATTATTAATTTAATTATAGCAGTATCTTTGCAAGTAAATTCATATAATGTAGTTGATGGATATAAAAGAGGATTTGTGATATTTATAGTACTCAGTATTATAACTATAATAGCATCTCATATAGGTGTAAAAAATGATAATTCTAAGACTGAATAGAATATTATTATTGATTCAATTTAATGCAATATTTTGTAGATAAAAAAGAATTTATATTTATTACAAGGATATATACCAAGATATAATTGGAATATAAATCTTGTTTACTATGTCGAAATGATATTGTATTATATTAAATAGAAAATAAGAACTTTAAACTATAATATTGGTTCTAAAAATATAAAGTAAGGAGTTTTTTATGGATACGACAAAAATAGATGATATAAGCAAGTTGGATTTAAACAATCTAGATATTAATAAAATGGATATGGGAGGTATAATGGAAAGCTTTTTAGAATGGGCTACTACAAGTGGAGTAAAACTTATAATAGGTATACTTATACTTTCCATTGGATTTAAAATAATAAAGAAATTTGTAAACCATGTAATGTTATTACTTGGAAAAAGGGATATTGATTTAACCCTAAGAAGGTTTTTGAAATCTCTTCTTTTAAGTGTGCTTAAAGTTGCTGTTGTAATCATTGTTTTAGAATATTGGGGAATGAGCTTATCTAGCTTTGCTGCTGTGATAGCATCAGCAGGGGTAGCTATAGGTTTAGCATTACAAGGTAGTTTATCAAATTTTGCTGGAGGATTTATCATACTTTTGATTAGACCTTTTAAAGTAGGAGATTACATAGAAGCAGCAGGTCATGGAGGAACAGTTGAGCAAATAGGACTTTTTTATACACAATTGGTTACTCCAGATAATAAGCAGATACTTATACCTAATGGCTCTGTATCAAATGATAGCCTAACAAACTATTCAGCAAAGAATACTAGACGAGTTGACTTAACTTTTAGTGTAGGATATGAAGATGATATAGTACAGGTGAGAAGAGTATTGAAAGAGATTGTGAATAGCCATAAATTAATAATAAATGAACCAGAATCATTTATAGGAATAGTGGAACATGGAGATAATGCCATTAAATTTGCTGTTAGAGTTTGGTGTAATACAGAAGATTATTGGACAATTTATCTTGATTTATTGGAAGAGGTTAAAGTTAGATTTGATGAAGAAGGAATTACAATTCCTTATCCTAAGATGGATTTAACATTAAGAGAGCTAAAAAGAATTTAATATTATAAAGTCAAGGCACCTTTAGATTTAATCTTTGGGTGCTTATTTTTCATTTTTTTCTTATGAAGGCTGATTTAATATCTATAAGAATCTTATGTTTTGACTTAAAACAATTAACTACTTATATATTATATATAAGAGTTTTTTATATTTTATTAAAAAAATATTTTGTTTTTATACAATTTAATGTCGTTAAATGATTGGAAATAGTTTTTGTTTTCGACAACATATAATATGTGCTTGTTATACAATTTAATTATGAAGTATTAATAAGGGGGGAAATATTGTGAAATCAAAGAAATTATTATCGTTAGGGATAGCTATGTCAATGTTTGTTGCTGGTTGTCCTATATCTGCAAATGCACTTGATAAAATTGATAAAATTCAAGGTGCAGATAAATATGAAACTGCTGGACTTATTGCAGATAGAGAAAACTATACTACTGCAATACTTGTAAATGCAGATAGTACTATGGCTGATGGATTAAGTGCGAGTGGTCTTGCAGGAGCAACAAATGCACCAATTCTTTTAACTAAAAAGAATAATATACCAAGTGCAACTATGAAAAGAGTTGAAAAAGCTAATAAAGTGTACATAATTGGTGGTGAAAGTTCTATTGATAAAGCAACTGAAAACGTTTTGAAAGGTAAGAATATAGAAGTTAAAAGACTTCAAGGTAGTGATAGAATTAAGACAAGTTATAATGTAGCAAAAGAAATAGGAGCTATTAACAAGGTTAGTAAGGTTATATTAACTAATGCTTTTAAAGGTGAACCAGATGCTATGAGTATTGCATCTGTAGCTGTTAGAGATAAAGCACCTATAGTATTAACTGATGGAAAGAGTGTACCATTTAACACTACTGGAACAGAAAGTTATATAATAGGAGGTACTTCATCAATGAGTGATAACTTAGTAAATGATACTAATTCAACTAGATTGGGTGGAGTAGATAGATATGATACTAATAAGAAGATAATAAATAAGTTCTATAATGGAGCAAAAGAGTTTTATATATCTAGTGGAACAGATTTAGTGTATGCACTTGCTGGCTCTACAATAGCTAAAAATACTCCAACAGTTTTAGTTGATGATAATAGCAATAAGGCTGTATTAAAAAGTGCAACTAAAATAACAGCAATAGGAAATCTAAATGATAGTATATTACAGCAGTGTTTAAATGTAACAAAAAATATAGGAAATTCAGATACTGGAAAACAATATACAGTAGAGGATGCTGCTAATGCTGTGAAAAAATTGCTAGGTGTTGATAAACTTTATTATAATGAAAATTATCCAGAAGATGAAGACTTAATATTTTTATTAGATACTAGCTTTGAATATTCAGGAAAACAATTCTACGTATTTGGTTATGTCACAGAGAATTCTGAAGGTGATGTTAGATATTGTGTAGAGAAAAATGATATGAGCAAAGTATATACATACAATGTTAGTGGCATTATGGAAGTATGTAACCCAGCTGACTATGAAAATAGAAAAATGATAACAGAAGATAAAGCAAAAGAATTAGCATTAGCAGAATGTGCTAGAAAGCATAAGGTTAGTGTTAATTTATTAAGAGTAAATACTGCTTATATCGATGATATTAATAATATAAAAGTATATGTTGTAAGAATAGATTCAAAGCCACAACCAAAACAGACTTATGGATGGTATTTCATAGATGTTTATAGTGGATATGCTTATAAAGATATTTGGAATAACATTTAAAAAAGTATTTTTAAAAATAATTACAAATATATTCCTTCTGTAAAAGATAATAAAGCAATAATTAAAAGTATTAATCGAATAATTTTATAATTACAATAAAGCATTCTCATACTGGAGAATGCTTTATTTATACAAACAACATATTTTGTTTTAGTAAATTTATTTTAGTAGATATAAATTTTATAGTCTAAAAACTAGCAAAGTAGGAAGTAAATTTAATATAAAAGGGTAAATAAAGGGTTTAGAGGGCATAATATAGAATAAATTAAGTATTTAAGGAGGTTTTTTTATGTGTAAAAAAACATATTTATTAGTAGTAAGTATACTTGTTGCAGGTTTATTGACTGCATGTAGTGGAAATCCAACTACAGATTCAGGACAGGCACAAGATAATACGAAGAAAGAGACAAATGCGTCAAATAAGGATTTAAAAGATGAAAAAAATAATGAAAATTTGAATGAACAAGATTTTAAAGTACCATACACAGATGCAGTAAGCATATTTAAAGATAAGTATAAAGATGCTGATATAGTAGATTTAAGCCTTGAAAGAGACTTAAATAAATTTGTTTATACTGTTGAAGGTGTAGATGATAATAATGAGTATAAGATGAAAATAGACGCTAATACAAAAGATGTACTACAGGATAAAACAGAAAAATTGGATTCAGAAGATTTAAATGGAGCAGCTAGAAAAGAAAAATTAGACTTAAATGATATAATAACACCTCAAAAAGCTATGGAGATTGCATTAAAAGAACAAAATGGAAGAGTAAAAAAATGGAGTTTAGATAAAGATTTAGATGTTACTTTTTATAAAATAAGAATAGATGAAGATAAAAATGAATATGACATAAAGGTAGATTCTAAAAAGGGAACTATATTGGAGGTAGAAAAAGAAGATTAGAAGCTTTAAATTACTTTTGTAATAATTTCTTTTTTAAATAAAATTTGTTTAAAATATAACAAGCAGGGTATAAAAAGATTAAATAACTATTTTAGGAGGAGTACGGTATGTCATTGAAATCATTAAAAATAAAAGAAAATTTATATTGGGTAGGTTCACTTGACCCTGACTTAAGAGTATTTGACATAATTATGTATACACCTTATGGAACTACTTATAATTCATATGTATTAAAAGGAACAGAAAAAACGGTTTTATTTGAGACAGTTAAAGATAAGCATTTTGACAATTATATTGAACGATTAAATGATTTAAATATAGATTTTGAAAAAATAGACTATATTGTTGTAAGTCATACTGAACCAGACCATGCAGGAAGTGTTGAAAAACTTTTGGATTTAGCTAAGAATGCAAAAGTAGTAGCTTCAGAAACTGCAATTAAATATCTTAATGAAATAGTAAACAAAGATTTTGAGTATATTGCAGTTGCAGATGGAGATACATTATCAATTGGAGACAAGACTTTAGAATTCTTCTCTGTTCCTATGCTTCATTGGCCAGATACTATATACACATATATTAAAGAAGACAAGACTCTTGTAACATGTGATTCATTTGGTAGTCATTATAGTAATGATAAGATAGTAAACACACTTGATGAAGACGAAGAAAAGGATTACTTAGATGCTTTAAGATATTATTATGATTGTATAATGGGACCATTCAAGCCATCTATGGTAACTGCTATAGAAAAGATAAGAGACTTAGATATAGATACTGTATGTCCAGGTCATGGACCAGTATTAACTGAAAATCCTAGAAAAATTATAGACCTTTATTATAACTGGAGTGTAAATGAACAAATAAAATTAGAAAAAGAAGTTACAATTTGTTATGTTTCTGCACATGGATATACAAAGATTATGGCAGAAGCTATAAAAGCATATATTGAACAAAACAGCAATTATAAAGTAAATTTATTTGATGTAATAGAGAATAAACAAGAAGATATTTTAGCAAAGATAGCAGTATCACAAGGTGTATTGTTTGGTACACCAACAATATTAGGAGACGCATTAAAGCCTATATGGGATATTTTAGTATCCTTAAATCCAGTTATTCATGGTGGAAAGGTTGCTTCAGTATTTGGTTCATATGGATGGAGTGGAGAAGGTATAGAAAATGCTATGGAGAGAATAAATCAGCTTAGAATGACAGCTGTAAAACCATTTGCTGTTAACTTTAAACCATCAAATGAAGAGTTAGAAAAATTACATTCTTATACAGGTAAATTCTTGGATAAATTAAATTCTACTTTTGGAAGTAAAAAGAAAACTAAGAAATTTAAATGTGTAATTTGTAATGAAGTATTTGAAGGGGATAGTGCTCCTAGTGTATGTCCTGTATGTGGAGCGAAAGAAGACCAATTTATAGAAGTTGAAGAAGATGAAGTTACTTTTAGAAAAGATACTGATGAATATTTTGTAATAGTAGGAAATGGAGCAGCTGGTTTTTATGCAGCAGATGCTATAAGAAAAAGAAATAAAACTTGTAAGATAACTATGATTTCTAATGAAGATGAATTAACTTACTATAGACCTGCACTTTCTGATGGCATAAATGAAGAGCTTGGTTCAGATTTTTATATGGAAGATAAAGCTTGGTATGACGAAAATAATATAGTAGTAATATTAGGAACAAATGTAGATAAGTTAGATGAAGTAAATAAAACTATTATAGTAAATGATGGTGCCATTAAATTTGATAAACTTGTAATAGCTACAGGAAGTAGAAACTTTATACCACCAATTAAAGGGCATGATTTGGAAAATGTGTTTACTCTTAGAAATATAAAAGATTTATACAGTGTAAAGGAAGCCTTAGAAAAATCTAAGAAAGTTGTGGTAATTGGTGGAGGTCTATTAGGACTTGAAGCTGCATGGGAATTTAGATTAAAAGGATTAGAAGTAGTAGTAGTTGAAGCGATGGATGGTATACTATCAAAACAACTTGATAAAGAAGGTAGTAAAATATTAGAGCAATGTGTAAGAGATACAGGAATAGATGTAAGATTAGGTGTAGCAGTTGATGGTATCGATGGAAATGGAAAAGCACAAAAAGTTATATTCAAAGATGGAGATAGTGTTGAATGTGATATGGTAGTATTTTCTATTGGTGTAAGAGCAAATACACAAATAGTTCAAGATACATCTGTAAAAACTGACAGGGGTATTGTTGTAGATAAGACATTACAGACAACTGTTAAAGATATATATGCTTGTGGAGATGTTGCACAAGTAGAAAATACTAGTTTAGCAATATGGCCATCCTCAGTGGAAATGGGAAAAATAGCAGGTGCAAATGCAAGTGGAGATAATTTGACATTTGAAAGTGATGTGTATCCAGTTTCATTAGATGCAATGAATGTAAAAGTATTTAGTATTGGTAATATACAAAATTTTGATAAAGAAATTTCATCAAAAGATGAAGGAAAGAGAATATACAAAAAATTATTTATTAAAGATGGTTCATTAGTTGGAGCTATACTTATAAATGATTTAAGTTGTACTGTTAAATTGATAAGATTAATATCTGAAAAGGGTGATTTTGAAGATATTATGAAAGCAGATATACTATAGTTTAAATATAAGACCGAAAAAGTCTTAAAATATGACAATTCATATTTTAAGACTTTTTTGTTATAATATATAATAAAATAATCATACCTTAACTGTAAATTTATATAGATTGTTTACTTTTTAATGTTAGATTCCTTTTTTGAGATTGGTATATAATAACAATATAGAGTATATAATAATAGTTAAAGTTAAAAAAGGGGAAAAGCAATATGCAGTATATACAAGAATTACTTGATTTGACTCAAAACTATTGGGTACTAGCTACAATAATTGGTTTGTTAAGTGCATTTATAGAAAGCTTTATACCAGCCCTACCACTTGTTGCCATAGTTACAGCAAATGCTGCAATACAAGGGTTATTTCTTGGATGTTTGTTATCATGGATTGGCTCAGGACTTGGGACAACCTCATTATTTTTATTAATAAGCAGATTTAATGACAGTAAGCTTTTTAATAAGTTGAGAAATAGTAAAACTGAAAGGGCAATAAGTTGGATGGATAAACAGGGATTTAAGTTATTGTTTATAGCATATGCCTGTCCATTTATGCCTGGTTGTTTAGTTACTATTGCATCAGCTTTTGGTAAAAAAGATATAAAAGATTTTGTGCCAGCAATGTTGGCAGGCAAATTTGTAATGTTTATAGTAATAAGTTATGTGGCAAGTGACATAGAAGGATTTATAACAAGTCCTTTAAAGATAGCATCATTTATATTGCTGGTGTTTTTATCATGGAAGATTGGAAATAGAGTCAATAAAAACCTTGAAAATCATAATTATGAATTTCATCATAAAAAACACAATGATGATAGAGATAATAGAAAAATTTAGTTTTCTAAAAAATAAAAAGTATCAAAAAATAATTAACTTACAAAGCATTATTTTAAGATACTTTTTATTTTTTTGTTTATTAGGTACAATATCTTTTAAGAACTATTAAACAAAATATGAGTTGACAAACGTAACTATAGTAAAATATAAAATTGATATCCAATCAAAAAAATAACTATGAAATTTAAGAGCTTAGATATGAATTTTTCTGTTTTTGAGTTAGTTTTTATAGGGAGTAAAGAAATGTTTATGGTAATGGGGTAAAACAGTTCAATACCTTCTTTAGTAATAAGGTCAAGGCACAGGTGAGATAGATATCCTATTATAAATCCACTAGACAAACATGAGAAAACTATATTATTGTGAGTAAAGATTGTTAGAGATTTAAAAAAACTATAAAGAAGCAATAAAGCAATTAGGCTATGGGTAAATCCTCTATGTCTAAACCTGCTTCCAAATAATTTGTATATCAATATAAATTTTTTACTTATATGAGAACCTCGCATATCTATATCTGGAAACAAAGACCCTAAATATGCAAAATAAATATAAACCATAATTAATACTATTTTATATGTAATATCGTATTTGACTAGATATATATTGTTTATAAAGGGGAGTATCAAAAGTGCAAATATATATCCTCCCCTTTCATGTGTTTCTTTTATCATATAAAAATCCTCCTGAATCGTCACTATAAACATAATATTGGTAAATTTAGACTATCTTTTATTCTATTATATAGCAAACATAAGTTTTTTTCAAAAGGATTTTAATATTTAATTAATCTTGAGATTTTAAATTTTTATAGTTTTCTAAAGCTCCATTCCAATTTATTACATTAAACCAGTTGTCAATGTATTCATTTCTTCTATTTTGATATTTTAAATAGTAAGCATGTTCCCAAACATCAAGTCCTATTATAGGAGTTAAGTTTTTACTTATAGGACTATCTTGGTTTGAAGTAGTTATAATGGATAATTTGCCATCCTTAGTAGCTACAAGCCAAGCCCAACCAGAACCGAAAACATCTAAAGAAGCTTTTTTGAATTCTTCTTTAAATTTTTCAAAAGAACCAAAGTCTCTATCGATTGCTTCTTTTAAAGATTCAGAAGGGATAGTTTTTTCAGGAGTCATTATATCAAAAAAGAATTTATGATTGTAAGCACCTCCTGCATTGTTTCTTACTGCTGTAACAATATCTTTAGGCAAAGAGTCTAAATTTTGCAATAATTCACATAAAGAATAATTGTAAAGCTCAGGATATTTTTCAAGAGCAGCATTTAATTTATCAACATAAGCTTGATAGTGTTTATCATGATGCAATTTCATAGTTTCTTTATCTATATAAGGTTCAAGTGCATCATATGCATAAGGTAATGGTTTAACCTTAAATTTATTGTTTTCAGGTGTAAAAGCAAATGAAGTTATACACTGTGAAATTATAAATAAAGACATAATAACTGGTATTAACATTTTTTTCTTCATAAAAATCACCTCCTAATATAGTATTTCTAGAAATAAAAAAAATATGAAAGATTAGCAAATAATTTATAAAAATTTGATAGTAATTTTCTTTTAAATTGAATAAGTTTTAAATCTAAAGACAAAACTATGAGATATAGAACAAGACTAAAAGATAGGAAGGAAATTTGATAGTATGGATGGCAATATTTCAATTTATTATAAAGGAGATATATCTAAAAAAGAAGATATTAAACTTAAAAAAAAAGAGTCTATAAATAATATTAATAATGTAAATCTCGATGGTAGAGAAAAATTTAAAAATGATGAAAAAACTTTTGATTTTGAGAGATTTGATGTAATAGATGTTATTTGTGGGAATAAACCATTTGAAAAGGATGGAAAAGTTATTGTTTTTAATGGAAGTATATATAATTGTCATGAAATAAAAGCAGAATTGATTGAAAAAGGGCATACTTTTACTACTGATGATGATATTGAAATCTTATTGGCATCTTATATAGAGTTTGGTAAGAATTGTGTACATAAGATAAAAGGTATGTTTAGCTTTATAATATATGATAAAGCAAATGAAAGTATATTTGGAGCGAGAGATTTATTTGGAATAAAACCACTTTATTATATAAATAATGAAAAATCAATCATTTTTGCCTCAGAGTATAAATTTATGCTTGAATATATAAAAAATCTAAATATAAATGAAAGAAGTTTGCAAAGCTATTTTTCATTTCAATATGTACTTCCTGAAGATACTATGATACAAGGAATAAGGTTGATACCAGCAGGTCATTTTTTTAGAGTGGAAAATGGAATATTATCTTTAAAAAGATATAACAAACTTGAATTTAGAAGTAGTACAAAATTTTTTTATACTAAGAATCATTTAGGAAATAGAGATATAAGCGAGGAAGATGTAAGAAATGTGATAATGGATTCAGTAAAAAGTCATATGATAGGAAATAGAGCAATTGGAACATTTCTATCTAGTGGTATAGATTCATCTATTATAACTACTTTAGCTTCACAAATTAATCCAAATATAAAATCCTTTTCTGTAGGATTTAATGTTAAAGGATATAGTGAGTTAGAAATAGCAAAGAAAACAGCTGATAAGTTAGGTATAGAAAATATCCAAATTAATATAACACAAGATGAATATATAAAAGCATTACCAAAAATAATTTATTCTTTGGATGACCCTGTAGCAGACCCTTCAGAAGTAGGACTTTATTTTCTAATCAAGGAAGCAGGTAAACATGTTGAAGTAGCATTGTCAGGAGAAGGTGCAGATGAATTATTTGGAGGATATAATATATATAAGGAATATAATAATATGAAATCCATTGTAAATTCACCTACGTATGTTAAAAGTATCTTAGGAAGAGTTTCAGAACTTATGCCTAACATGAAGGGAAAAAATTACTTTTATAGAGCTACAACACCACTAGAAAAAAGATATATAGGAAATGCAAAGATTTTTGAAAATAGTGAAGTAAAAAATTTCTTTTATAAATATAAAGAGAAAAATATATATGAGTACTTGTTATCTAACTTGTATAGAGATGCACAGAAGCATAATTATGATTATATAAGCAAGATGCAACATATAGATATGAATACATGGCTTCAGGGTGATATACTTCAAAAAATGAGTAAAATTTCTATATGTGAGCAACTTGAACTTAGAGCTCCATTTTTATATAAAGATGTATTTGATGTAGCAAAGAACTTGAGGATGGATCAAAAGACAACAAAGAGTAATACAAAAGTTTTACTTAGAGAAGCATTTAAAGATATAGTTCCAGAACATGTTATCCAAAGAAAAAAATTAGGCTTTCCAACACCAATAAGAATTTGGTTAAAAGATTCTTTAGGAGAAGTTGTAAAAGAAACTATTTCTAATTCAAATGTAGATGATTTTATAGATAAAAAATATGCAATAAATCTTTTAGAGGAACATTTTAAAGGACATAAGGATAATTCAAGAAAAATATGGACTATATTCATCTTTTGTATGTGGTATCAAATATTTATGGAAGATAAAAATATTAAATACTAATCTTGTGTTAGATTTTTCTTGTATTGTATTTTAGAAATAGCCAGAACTAAATTTCTGATATATATTATTATCAAAAACTTAGTTCTGGCTATTTTATTAAAAGTTTATCCAGATACATTTATTTTATTATTTCAATAAAATTGTTGGCAAACATTTTAACAAGGTTACTTTCTACTGCTAAATTTAGATTTTGTCCATCATCATAACCAGCAGAAATCAACCCTAGTAAATTTCCAAACATATCTAAAAGTGCTCCACCTGAACTACCACTAGAGATTGGAGCTGTAAATTGTATCATTTGAACTGTTTCAAAATCACGAAAAGCTGAGATAATTCCATCTGAAACTGTATTGAAAAGACCTAAAGGGCTTCCGATTGCAACTATTTTTTGACCTCTTACAGGCTTTTTACTAACATTGATAGGTATTGGTTTACATTTTCTATCAACCTTTATTACAGCTAAATCATAATCTGTATGATACTTTATAATTTGGTAAGATGTATAAACATTATCATCATTTTCAAATCTAACTAAAAATGAGTACCCATCATTAACTACATGAAGATTTGTAAGTATATAACCTTCGCTATTTATTACTACTCCAGAACCACTCTTGAATGGTTTTTCCTCACTATTACACACAACAATCATAACGATAGAAGATGATAACATTGCAAGTTCTTCATAAGAAAGTTCTATTTCTTTATTTTGTATAGGTTTTTTAGATGTATGTTTTGTGTTAATAAAAGTACTTTCAGAGTGAGGTCTATCTGTAGACGTGTAGATTTTATTGGTATCTTCTTTATAGTTTATATTCGAAACAGATTTTTCAAAAGGTATTTCTAATATCTCTGTACTCTTTTTAGAAAGCTCAAATAGAGTAGAAAAATTTGAACATTCAGGATATAAATCAATAATATCTTTACATGGGTTTATATATAAAATATCACATCCAAGTTGTGATAAAAAATATAAGAAAAAAAGTTCTTGTCTCTTAATATTTCCAAAGTACACTATTTTTGGTGAGATATTAGTTTTTGTTTTATTATAAAATAACTTAGGTAGAAAGTATTCTATCCAACACAAAAGTTTAACAGCAAAGTTTTTAACAATAGAAGGTGTTGAATTTGGCATACTTGTATCAAATAAATCTAAGGTATTTTTAAATGCAATTTTTTTAGTCCAATCTAAAGTATCATTTTCTAGCTTGCATGGAAAGTCAATACTATATAAGTTCCAGCTGTTAAATTTGACTTTATCATAAGTATTAAAAACCTTAAGCATATTATCTGTTTGTGATTTGTCAAAACTCATATTTAAATTACTTAATCTAATATAAGGAATTTTTGGATTATTAAAAAAATAATCGTCTATCTTTTTGATTTTTTCTATGTACTTATCAATTGAATCTTCAACACCTATATATCGTGTAAAGTAGACTTCCTTAATGTATGAAGAACTTTTACTTGTATATGGCATACTAGACATAAATTCAATTAGAGGTTCATGTGATTTTTTTATTAAAATCTTTAATGGTTTAATAGTACAAAGCATATTTTTTCTCCTATAAAATAAGATGATATAATCTATTATAAAACAACTTAAAACAATATAGTACAAGAATTTTGTAGTTTCAAAATAAAATATGTACTTGTTCATACAAATGATATATAATTACATATTAAACATAGATTTTACATATTTAATAAAGTATGTAAAATCTATGTAAAAAGTAAGAAATATAAACATTTTTTTAATTATATTTTAAAAATATCAAGTAAGTTTTCTTCACAAATGAATAAAAAATGATATAATATGATTAAAGAAAAAGATAAATAATTAGCAAGATTTGTTTAGCTAAAATTAACAAGGGAGCGATAAATTATGGGTATAACATTATCAAAAGGCCAAAAGGTTGATTTAACTAAAGGAAATCCAGGCCTTAAAAATATTTTAGTTGGTTTAGGATGGGACACTAACAAGTATGATGGTGGATTTGACTTTGATTTAGATACAGCAGCATTTTTAACAGGAGCAAGTGGAAGTGTTACTAATGATGGAGATTTTGTATTTTACAATAATTTAAAACATACATCTGGAGCAGTTGAACATTTAGGTGATAACAGAACTGGTGAAGGTGATGGAGATGATGAACAAATAGTTGTTGATTTATCTAAGATTCCTGGAGAAATAAGCAAGATTTCTTTTACAGTTACAATTCATGATGCAACTGAGAGAAGACAGAATTTTGGACAAGTAAGTAATTCTTATATAAGAATAGTAGATAAAGATACGAATGAAGAGTTAATAAAGTATGAATTAGGAGAAGATTTTAGTATAGAAACTGCTATAGTAGTATCTGAAATATATAAGCATAATGGAGAATGGAAGTTTAATGCACTAGGTTCTGGTTTTGAAGGTGGTCTCGCTGCACTATGTGGAAACTTTGGAATAAACTTATAATTTCAAATATAATAATAAACTAGAGGGGGTATTTTCCATGGCTATAGTATTAAAAAAAGGACAAAAAATTGATTTAACTAAAGGAAATCCAGGTCTTAAAAATATAAAACTTGGACTAGGATGGGATACAAATTCATTTGATAGTGGATATGATTATGATTTGGATGTAAGTGTTTTCATGGTAGGAGAATCACAAAGAGTTGAAAAAGATGAAGATTTTATATTCTATAATAACTTAAAACATACATCAGGAGCAGTTGAACACTTGGGTGACAATAGAACTGGTGAAGGTGATGGAGATGACGAGGAAATACTAGTAAATTTAGATGTAATGCCAAAGCATATTCAAAAGATAGCTGTAACAGTTACAATATATGAAGCTGCCGAAAGAAGACAAAACTTTGGACAAGTAAGTAACTCATATATAAGAGTTTTAAATTCTGAAAATGACGAAGAAATATTAAGATATGACTTGGGTGAAGAATTTAGTATAGAAACTGCAATTACAGTATGTGAGATATATAAGTATAATGGAGAATGGAAGTTTAATGCAGTTGGAGCAGGTTTTGAAGGTGGCTTAGAAGCACTTTGTAGAAATTATGGATTAAATGTTTAATTTGAGTAATATAATATATTAAATATAAATAACCTATACAAAAATGTATAGGTTATATTATATAAAATTTTGTGGAGGTTTAGTATGTCGATTAATTTATCAAAAGGTGATAAAATAGATTTAAAAAAATCGAACCCTGGACTGAGTAATATACTTGTAGGTTTGGGATGGGACCCTGTGCAACAAGCAGGTGGAGGATTTTTTAAATCTCTGTTTGGTGGAGGACAAGCTGATATAGATTGTGATGCATCTGTATTTATGCTTAATCAAGAAGGAAAATTGAGTGGAATAAAAGATTTAATTTATTTTGGAAATCTAAAAAGTGCCTGTAAGTCAGTATTGCATACAGGAGACAATTTAACTGGTGAAGGTACAGGTGATGATGAACAAATTCTAGTTAATTTGGATAAGGTTCCATCAAATATTCACAAATTGTTATTTGTAGTAAACATATACAACTGTGTGGATAGAAAACAACATTTTGGTATGATAGAAAATGCCTATATAAGGGTTGAAGACCAAAATAATAAGAAAGAGATAGCCAAATATAATCTATCTGATAATTATTCTGAAAAAACTACTCTTATAGTAGGAGCTATATATAGAAAAGATGGAAGTTGGCAATTTAAAGCAATAGGTGAAGGAACAAAGGATGCGGGTCTTAAGGAAGTAATGCAAAATTTAGACAGGATTGAGTGTGCATATGGAATTTAATAATGATATCAAATATTATAATGTAGATAAAGAAGAGGTAACAGAAGACTTATCTGTTAACCCTGAAAAAGGTTTATCAGAATCAGAAGTCAAGAAAAGAAGAGAAAAGTATGGTTTAAATGAGTTTACACCAAAAGAAGAAGGAAGCTTTTGGGATGATTTAAAAGACAGTTTAAGTGAACCAATGATAGTTATTTTGATTATTGCAGCAGTAGTAAGTGCAGTAATTGGAGAAACTCATGATGCAATAGGTATAGTAGGAGCTATAGCAATAGGTATAGCAATAGGTATGATTACAGAAGGTCGTTCTAAGAAAGCAGCAGATGCTCTTTCTAAATTGACTGAAAACATAGAAGTTAAAGTATTGAGAGACGGAGAAGTACATCAAATCTCTAAAAGTGAATTGGTACCAGGAGATATAGTATATATCGAAACTGGTGACATGGTACCTGCTGATGGTAGACTTATAGAGACTATAAATCTTAAAGTTAGAGAAGATATGTTAACTGGGGAATCTGATGATGTATCTAAAAAGTGTGATGTAGTAGTTTCTATGGAAGAAATAGAATCTAAAGGAGCATTAGTAGTACAAGAGCCAATACCTGCAAAACAAATAAATATGGTATTTGGTGGTACACTTGTAGCTTATGGTAGAGGAACTCTAGTTGTAACTTCAATTGGAGATAGTAGTGAGATGGGTAAAATAGCTCAAAACTTATCAGATACAGATGAGCAAACTCCACTTCAGATAAAACTTGGAAATTTAGGTGGATTGATAGCTAAAGTTTCTAGTGCAGTAGCAGGATTATTATTTATATTTATGGTTTTCCAAATGGTAAGTAAGAATGTATTAAATGTAGACATGTCTGGAATATTACCATTTTTAGAATCAATAGACCCTGTTAAAACGGCATTTACAGTATGTGTTGCGTTAATAGTTGCAGCAGTACCAGAAGGTCTTCCAACTATGATAAATATGACACTTGCAATAACAATGCAAAAAATGGCCAAAATAAATGCATTAGTTACTAAAAAAGAAGCTTGTGAAACTATAGGTTCTGTTTCTGTAATATGTTCAGATAAAACTGGTACATTAACTGAAAATAGAATGACTGTAGAAGTTGCATATATTGATGGAAGATATATTGAAAGTTCAGAAGAAGAAATAAATAGTTATTTTGAAGAAAACTGTATGATAAACTCTACAGCTGATATAGAACATAACGATGGTGATGTTAAGTATTTGGGAAGTGCTACTGAATGTGCATTACTTTTATACTATAAAAACGTAGACTATAGAAAATTTAGAAAAGATTATAATATAGTAGCTCAAAATCCTTTTACTTCTGACTCAAAAAGGATGACTTCTGTTATGGGTAGAGATAATCATCATGTACTATTATCAAAAGGAGCACCAGAAGTTTTACTTGAGTTATGTTCACATATCCAAAGGGGAAAAGACATAGTTCCAATAACTGAAAATGTGAAACATGAAATTTTAGAAGAAATAAAAAAATTACAAATAAAATCAATGAGAACTTTAGGTTTTGCATATAAAGAAATCTCACAAGCTGAAGAAGAAGCAGCAGTAACTGCTGAAAGTGATGCTATGAATGTTAGTGCAATGGAAAGTAATTTAGTATTCAGTGGTTTTGTTGGTATAAGAGACCCACTTAGAAAAGATGTTATAGAGTCTGTAAATACAGCAAACAAAGCTGGTGTTTCTGTAAAAATGCTTACAGGAGATAATATAAATACAGCAAAAGCTATAGGTGAAGAATTAGGTTTATTAAAAGGAAATATGAGAGCAGTTGAAGCTTCATATATAGATACTTTAGATGATGAAGAATTAAAAGAAGAGATAGAAACTATCTCAATCGTTGCAAGAAGTAAGCCAGATAGTAAAATGAGAATAGTTTCAGCTTTACAAAAGAGTGGAGATGTTGTTGCAGTAACAGGTGACGGTATAAATGATGCTCCAGCACTTTCAAAAGCAGATGTTGGTATAGCAATGGGTATCTCTGGGACAGAGGTGTCTAAAAATGCAGCAGATATAATTTTAACTGATGATAGTTTTAGTACTATTGTAAAAGGTATTAAATGGGGTAGAGGAATTTATGATAACTTCCAAAGATTCGTTCAATTCCAATTAACAGTAAATGTAATTGCCTTTTTAGTGGCTATAATATCTCAGGTAATGGGGCAAGAGATGCCATTTACTACAATACAATTATTATGGGTAAACATAATTATGGATGGTCCACCAGCACTAGCATTAGGTCTAGAGCCTGTTAGAAACCATGTATTAAATAGAAAGCCTGTTGATAGAAAAGCTAATATAATTTCTAAATCAATGGTATATACGATAGTATTAAATGCAATCTATATAACGACAATACTAATGCTACAATCTACATTTAACTTCTTAGGAGTTGATGAAGCTCACAAAGGAACTGTAATGTTTGCATTGTTTGCTTTTAGTGCATTGTTTAATGCATTTAACTGTAGAGAATTTAATGCAGATAGTATTTTTCCAAACTTTACACATAACAAATTAGCATTACAAATAATAGTTTTAACAGGAATTGCGCAAGTAATATTTACTCAGCTATTCCAAGATTTCTTTAACTCTGTAGCTATGGATGTTATGACATGGGGAAAAGTTCTATGTGTAGCAGCAAGTGTAGTTGTAGTTAATGAAGTTGTAAAATGTATAATAAGACTAGTAAAACCAAAAAAGGCCGCTTAAAATAAATTTTTTAAAAAATAACAAACTGACTCAAAATATATATTTTGAGTCAGTTCTAAATAAACATTTAAATTGGGAGGATAATTATGGGCGACTCAAAGGTATTTGAAAAAATATTCTCCAGCCAATCAGACAGAGGAAATTACACTCCTTCAAAAGGATATCTAAGTTATTTTATTTCATACATTGGTTTAGAAGATGAGGTTTTGTACAATCTTGAGATATTTAAGACAAAACAAAATATTGATAGTAAAAAAGATATTGTTTTATTTACTGATGCTATAGCAAATCCTAGTGATTTTGATATTATAAATTATTTTAAAAATGGACTTAAAAAATATAGAAACAGTATGGAAGACATAGATATAAATATTTTAGGGTTCGATGAGATTGATTATAAACTAAAAAAAGCTATAGATAAAGTTTTAAAAGAGGAAGAAAAAGAATTTACTAATGATAGAGTTAAACAAAATTTTATAGTGAAAATAATGGCATGGATAAAAATCTATATCGGTGCTTTAGATATAAATAAAAATGAGGCTCCAAAAGTAATATTTTATGGGGATATAAAAAAGCATGAAGTTTATCTACTCTTAATATTGTATTTGGCAGGCTTTGATGTTTTATATCTTAATCCAAATTCAAAGAGTAATATAGATATTTTAAACATAGAAAAATACAAGGTAGAGTTTGAAGAAGCCAATATAATAGAAGAAAAAGTTACTTTTGAAGAAAGGGTTATCTTAGGAGAAAAAATAGATAAAGGTTCTGTAAAAAAAGCTTTTACTGTGGGAGCAGAAGCATCAAAACGTATAAGCGAAGAGTTATTAAATGATGCAGGATTTATAAAACCTTGGCAGCTTCAAGATAGAAAAATAAAAAATTTACTTTTAAGTTCAACTGTTGATGAAATATCAATATACTGGAATCAGCCATTAAAATTAAGACCAGGATTTAAGTTTAATGATGTTACTGTAGAAGTTCCAAATTTTCTCTCTAAGATTAATGGAATATATAATGACAAAAATGAGTATATTAAGTTTTTAGATTTATTGAGAGATTCGGAAAGTTCAACATTTATTGAATTTAATGGGGATATAGACAAATTTTCGAAAGAGTTTACAAGAGATGCTTTTAGTTTGTCTTTTTTACTGAATTCAAAAGGTGTTATAGATAAAAATTCTGTTTTAAATAATAAAGATTATTCTATTTCAACATTGGCATTAAATCAACAAATTATGATTTTAGAAAAGGTTGAAGAGTTATTAGAAGGAAATATGTTCTTAAATGGTTTAAGTGGAGAGGACAAGATAAAAGGTCTGTTTACAATACTTCATATGGATAAGAAGTTTGTTCATATGATGAATAATTTTGATTATTCTCTTATAAATCCAAAATTGATTATATATATGTACAAGAGTATAGTATTTGATAAAGAAATAGTTTTCCTTATGCTTTTACTAAGTAAAATTGGATTTGATATTATTATATTGTGTCCAGGAGGAGAAAATAATATAGAGAATGTTATAAATAACCAATTGATTGATGTACACAGATTGGATAAAATGGTATATGACCTTAGATTAAATTCACTTGAAGATGATATACCTTTACTTAAAAAAATTTTTGGAAAGAGGAGAAGATTTTAGATGGGGATAAATATAAATAGTTTTTCAAAAGATAAAAATTCTGTAGAGGTTACTGAAAATTTACCTACAGTTGTTGAAGAAGAAAATTTTGATATAATGGAATATACAAATAATAAAAAAAATGAACTGAGAAAGTCTAAGGAAGTTGAGGCATTGACGTCTCTTATAGAAGTAGAAAACCCAGATACAATTTTACAATTTGGTAGAAAAGCATCTGAAGGAGTAGCAAGGGTTTCTGATAGTCTTTTAAATACAATAAAACTAAATAGAAATGAAGAAAACTCTAAAATGTTGGTTCATTTGACTAAAATAATGGACAAGTTTGATTTAGATGATTTTCAAGAAACTAAGGAACCAAATTTTGTTCAAAAACTTTTCAAAAAAGCTAATAATGCTATTGAAATGATGTTTCAAAAATATGAAACATTGGGAGGAGAAGTTGAAAAAATCCAAATTGAACTTGAACAATATGAAAGAGATATAGCACTTTCTAATAAGCAAATAGGTTCTATGTTAAATGAGAACTTTGAGTTTTATAATGAACTTCAAAAATATATTGTTGCTGGAGAAATGGCAATAGAAGAAATGGATAACGAGATATTACCTTTCTTTAAGCAAAAATCGGAAACTAGTGGAGACCAAATGGATGTTGTTAATTATCAAGAGCTATTGAAAGTTTATGATATGTTAAATCAAAGAATATATGATTTAAGAATAGCAGAAAATATAGCCATACAGACAATACCTATGCTTAGAGGTATGCAACATAATAACTATGGTTTAATTAGAAAAATAAACAGTGCATTTGTTGTAACTTTACCAGTATTTAAACAATGTTTATCTCAAGCCATATTGCTTAAAAAGCAAGAATTGCAAGCAAAATCTCTAAAAGCACTTGATGATAAGACTAATGAATTATTGCTTAGAAATGCTCAAAATGTAAGTACTCAAAGTGCACAAATAGCTAGAATGGCTGGAACAAGCTCTGTTCAAATAGAGACATTAGAAAAAATGTATACTACTATTAAGTCTGGTATAGATGAAACTATGAGAATAGAAGAAAACAATAGAGTTTTAATTAAGGATAATACAAAGAGGTTGGAAGAATTAAATACAGCTATAATTTATAATAAGTAGTATATTAGGGGCTAATTTGTATAAAGTTGGCCCTTTCTATGTATATGAGGAGGCCATACATTGAAATATTTCGATTATATCTGCAAAGATGATTTGAAAAAAATTTTTTTGAAAGAGCCAGAAGACTTTAATGCTAAGACTGAAAAAGATGTATTGAAATATGCACTAGGTGCTTTTTTATACGTTCCAGCTACTCAATATAATATGATTTATAAGAGTATTATAGGAGATGTTAAAGGAGTTAGACCATTGGCTATTTGCTTAGAAGATGCTGTTGGGGTAAATGGAGAGTTAGAGGCTATAGAAAATCTTAGGTTAATTTTGAAAGATATTAGTGATGAAAGTATAACAAACAAAGATGGAATACCATTAATTTTTGTAAGGATAAAAGATGTGGAGCAATTGTTGAGGATTAAAGATATTATAGTTAAAAATAGTCATACTATAACAGGCATATTAATTCCTAAAGCAAATTCAGAGTTAATAGAAAATTGCATAGAAGCTTTGAGCTCTATGAATCTTCAAGATATGTATGTTATTCCAATAATAGAGACAAGGGAATTTATATATAAGGAAAGTAAAGAATTGAGTTTTAATAATTTATACAATTCTATTTTAAAACACAAGTCAAGAATACTCAGTATTAGAGTAGGTATAACTGACATATTAGGTATGTATGGCATAAGAAGAGACAAAAACTTTTCTATATATGACAATTTGATTTGCTCTTCATTTATACTAGATATAATTACGTATCTTCAAAGACCAGAGTTAGATATACCTATAAGTGGAGGAGTATCAGAGTTCTTTGATATGACAAATAAGGATATAAGAAGTAAGTATATAGAAGAAATATTGTTGGATAAATTTCATGGGTTAATTGGAAAGACAGTAATTCATCCAATGCAAATTCAGATTGTACAAGCACTATCTGCAGTGCCATATGAAGATTTTACTGATGCTTTGGATATATTGAATAGCACAAATAGCAAATATGGTGTGAGCAAAGGTGTACTAGGAGAGAGAATGAATGAGACAAATCCACATTTTTTATGGGCTAAAAAAACATTGATTCTATCTAAAATATATGGTGTATTAAATAAAGGAGTAGACTATGAAGAATTGCTTAAATTTTAATTGTGAAATTGACATTATTGATAATCCATTAAATTTAGAATTAAATGATTTTTTAGATATAGGAATAAGAAACAATAGTAAGAGACGTTTTTTATTCATATCAAAGACACTTGGTAAGCATCTAGCATGCAAACCAAGTGAGATGGATAATTTGGGAAAATTAATAGCCACAATTTATAATGAAAAAAATAAAGTAACATCAAATGGTACTGTTATAGCTTTTGCTGAAACTGGCACAGCTATTGGGCATAGTTTTTTTGATTACTTATGTGGAGAATACGAATTTATTCACACTACTAGAGAACAGTTTGATGAGTTAGAGAATCTAGAATTTTTAGAGGAACATTCTCATGCAACAGACCAAAATCTATACTTTGGAATGCTTAACAACTTCAAAACTGGAGATGAGGTGATATTAGTTGATGATGAGATTACCACAGCTAATACATGTATGAATATAATTAGGAAGATTCAAAGTATTTATCCTAAAAAGAAGTACACAATATGTTCCATACTTAATTGGGTGAGTGATGAAAACTTAAGAAAAGTTACTCATTTAGAAAAAGAACTAGATTGTAAGATAGAATTTGTATACTTATTTAAAGGAAACTTTGATTTTGATATAAATGAAGATATTATTTCAAATTACAATGATAATTATAATACTGCTGAGTCACAATCTATTTCAAATGATAAAGTAAACTTAGTAGTAAATCACATTAATGTTGACCTAGAAGATTATATTGGGAATAAGAAATACGTAAAATATACAGGTAGATTTGGAATCAATAGAAGAGAACAGTTTAGATTAAAAGAAATTGTAAAGAGAGAAAGCAAAAAAATAACTATGGATAATAAAGAATCTTTAAAAAATGAAAATGAAAAGATTCTATTTTTAGGTACTGAAGAATTTATGTATATACCAATGTTGTTTGCTAAAGAAAAAGAAAATCAATATGATGTGTACTATCATTCAACAACAAGAAGTCCAATTATTGATATTGAAAAAAATAATTATCCTATTAGAAGTAAGTTTAAATTAAAGAGTTTTTATAATATAGATGTTCAAAATTATATTTATAATATAGATAAACATAATTTTTCTAAATGTTATTTATTTGTAGAGTTAAATAAGAGTAAAAATTCTTATCTGGAATTTATTGATATAATTAAAAATACAAGTATAAAAGAACTTACTATAGTATGTTGTAGCTAAATGCTTTAAGGAGAGTAAGATATATCACAGTTTTAAGATAGGAGTTGAATCATATGGCAGATTTTAGCACGTATTCTAAGGATGATGTTATCTTTTTATTAAAAGATATATCAAATTTAATTAAAGAAGAAGGAAATAAAGAGAGAGAATTAAAAATACAAAGTGGTAGTCATTATTCAGAAATGATACCAATAGAGTATGAAGTTAGTAAAGATTATCTGAATTTATATCATGATAAACTAGAGCAAAATAAAGATAAGCTTGCATTTTCAATAGGGGTTATGTGTGAAAAAATAATTAAAAAAAATGGGAATGATGTGGTTTTAGTTTCACTTGCTAGAGCAGGTACACCTATTGGAATTCTGGCAAAGAGATATCTGAAAAACAAGTATAATCTAAATTTACCTCATTATACAATCTCTATAATAAGAGATAAAGGAATAGATATGAATGCAGTTGAATATATAGTAAAGAATCATCCAAATTCAGAGATTCAATTTTTAGATGGTTGGACTGGAAAAGGAACTATATCAAAAGAACTTGAAAAGGCATGTGATGAGCTTAATAGTAAATTTAAAAAAACTTTTGACTCAACCCTTGCTGTATTGGCTGACCCTGCTGGATATTCAGGTCTTTATGGAATTAGAGAAGATTTCTTAATACCAAGTGCATGTTTAAATTCAACTGTTTCTGGATTAATAAGTAGAACTGTATTAAGAGATGATTTAATTGGTAAAGATGATTTTCATGGAGCTAAGTTCTATAAACATTTAAAAGATAAAGACGAATCTATAAATTATATAGAAACTATAGAAGCATGTTTTAAAAATCAATTTAAGAACATATCTGATGAAGTTAATAAATGGGAAAGTGATATTATAACAAAAGATGGGTATTTTGATGTTTTAAATATAAAGGAAAAGTACAACATAACAGACATTAATTTTATCAAACCAGGTGTTGGAGAAACAACAAGAGTTTTACTTAGAAGAGTTCCATATAAGATTCTAGTTAAAGACTTAAATGATAAATCTTTAGAGCACATATTTATATTAGCTAAAGAGAAAAATGTTGAAGTTGAACAAATGGACTTAAAAGCATATAAATGTTGTGGAATAATAAAAAATATGAAAGATATTTAGAAAATATATTAGACAGGAGAATACTGAATGATTGTTTTTTCAGACTTAGACAGGAGTATTATTTACTCTGATAAATTTTTAGACACTGATAAGAAATATACTAATATAGAAATTTATAGAGAAAAAGAAATATCTTATATATCTTTAGATACTATAAATTTAATAAAGCAAATACAATATTATGGTATGTTTATACCTACAACTACTAGAACAGTAGAGCAATTTAAGCGTATAGAATTTAATCAATATGGGATTCACTTTCCATTTAGTATAACTTCAAATGGAGCAATTATACTTAAAAATAATGAAATATTAAAATCGTGGAGTAAAGAAATAGATAAATTAAAGTCTAACTATGAACCCATTGAAAGTATGATTGTAAAATTTAAAGATTATCTGAATGTAGAAGGAATAACCAACTTTAAAGTTGCAGAAGATACATTTTTTTATATAGTTGTTGATTTTGCAAAATTTAATTTGGATTCAATCAGGGAGTATCTAGATATATTGGAATCAAAAAATTGGAAATTCTATGTTAGTGGCAGAAAAATCTATTTTATACCAAAAGAAATCTCAAAAGAAAATGCTATAAAGTATTTGACTAAGGAATTAAAAATAGAGTCTTTTTATGCAATAGGAGATTCTGTTATGGATTATGGTATGCTCAATATTTCAAATAAAGCATATGTATTAAAGCATGGTGATATAAATAAAAATGAAACAGAAAGTTCATTTATATCGAGTACTTTTAATGGAATGAGTGGAACAGAAGAGATACTATCTAATATTTTAGATGAAAGTTGTCTGCTTAATATATAATAATAAATATATATAATTAATAAACTAAAAAAATCTGAAATAAATTAGAATAAAATTTGTCATACTAATTTATTTCAGATTTTTATTAATTTATATTCAAGTAAGAGTTCAATATATTAAAATGAAGGTGGAGTCATTGCCCAAACTGAGATACATACATCATCATCATAATTTTCATATACATGTGGAATAGTACTATTAAAATAAAAACTATCTCCTTCTTCTAGTACATATTCCTTATTTCCAAGTATTATCTTCATTTTTCCTTTTATTATATAACCACATTCTTCCCCTTCATGTGTTACAAATTCACTACTTTTTTTTGTATGACCATCTAGCGTAACAAGTAAAAATTCTATTTTCTTACCAGATAAATTAGGAACAAGAAGTTCATAAAATTTTGTAGAATCATTAGTTACTATTTTTTTTCTATTGTTTTTCTTTACTACTATATCAGAGTCTTCTTTTCCAATCTCATCAAAAAAATAACCTATATTTATATCAAGAGCTTTTGATATTTTCCACATTGCTACAATTGATGGAACAACCATATTTCGCTCAATTTGACTTATTAAACCCGTACTTAAATCCGAGTTCTTTGCTAAAGTAGAGATACTGATATTTTTAGATTTTCTAAGAGCTCTAATTTTACTTCCGACATCTATATTCATTAGATACAAACCCCCTTAGACATGATTATAACATATAATTTCTAAAGAGTAATAAAATAAAAAAGTTTTATTATTCATGTATTTTCCATGTTATATTGAATTTTCTGAAAAGATGGATTATAATAAAACTAATATTCAATATATTGAATATTGATTTGAATATTTTAATTTAATGAAATAGGAGGTAGGTAAGATGAAGAGTTTTGTAAGTCCTGATAATATTTGGGTACTATGGGCAGTCATAACTGGATGGGCAGCATTTAGTATTTATCTGGAACAAAAGTACAACTGGGCATCGAAAATATCAGGGGCAATAATAGCTCTTGTAGGAGCCATGTTACTATCAAATCTAAATATCATACCAGTAGAGTCTGTTGTGTATGACCAGGTATGGGGATATGTTGTTCCTTTAGCTATAGCTTTACTGTTATATCAATGTAACATTAAAAAGATATGGAAAGAAAGTGGAAGATTACTTGTAATATTTCTTGTAGGCTCTGTAGGAACTGTTCTTGGAGCTATGGTTGGATTTTTACTATTAAAAAATGCAGTACCAGATTTAAATATTGTTGCAGCTATGATGACGGGTTCTTATATAGGTGGAAATGTAAACTTCGCAGCCATGTCAGGAGCATTTAATGCACCTGGAGAATTAGTATCAGCAACAGTTGTAGCAGATAATCTTTTAATGGCTTTATATTTCTTTGTTTTAATAGCTATCCCATCCATTGGATTTTTTAGAAAACATTTTAAACATCCACATGTAGATGAGATGGAACGTACTGATGTAACTGAAGGAGAAACAATAGCAGCAAACTATTGGGGAAGAAAAGAAATATCTTTAAAAGATATAGCAATAGCTATTGGTAGTGCCTTTATAATTGTTGCAGTATCTGTAGAGTTATCAACTTGGTTCAAAGCTATAATACCAACATCAAATCCTTTTTTAGCAATGTTAAATACTCTATTCGGTAATCAATATTTAATAATAACTACTTTGACTATGTTATTTGCTACCTTTATGCCTAAATTCTTTAGTGATATAAAAGGAGCACAAGAGATAGGTACATTTTTGATTTATATTTTCTTTGTAGTAGTAGGTGTTCCTGCTTCTATAACATTAATAATTCAAAAATCACCACTACTACTTTTATACTGTGGAATAATGGTACTAATAAATATGTTAGTTACATTTATAGTTGCCAAAATATTTAAATTTAGTTTAGAAGAAGCCATTCTTGCATCTAATGCAAATATTGGTGGACCTACAACAGCAGCAGCTATGGCAATATCAAAAGGCTGGTCTAAACTAGTAGGACCAATACTTATAGTTGGAACATTTGGATACATAGTTGGTAATTATTTTGGCCTTTTAGTGGGAAATATTTTAATATAATTTTAATTTAATATAGTTTTTCGTGAACTAAAAAGTTTATTTTGATAAAGATTTTTATTTAACTGGAGGTTGTTATGATTTTCGATGGACATTCAGATACTTGGGCAGATGTAACAATAAGAAGACTTAACGGGGAGAAAGATGTATTTAGAAGAATTCATCTTGATAATTTTAAAAGGGCAAATATAGAAGGAGCTATTTTTGTAATATGGATAGACCCTCCATATGATAAGGAACCTGAAAAAAGAGTTAAACAAATTGTAAATTCCATAAAAGATGAAATTGAAGATATGAAAGATATTGTAAATATAGTAAAAAAATATTCTGATATAAGTAAAGGTATAAGTGAAAATAAAATAAATATTTTAATTGGAATAGAAGGATTAAGTCATATTGGAAAAAATATAGATTTAATAGATTATTTTTACAAGGAAGTTGGAGCAAGACATGCATCGTTAACTTGGAATGAGCAAAATGAACTTGCTACAGGATGTTTAGGAGATAAGAACAGAGGTCTAACTGATATAGGGAAAAAAGCAGTAAATAAGATGGAAGAATTGGGCATGATTGTGGATGTATCACATCTGAATGACAAGTCATTTTGGGATTTGATGTCTATTGTAAGTAAGCCAGTAATAGCTTCTCATTCCAACGCAAGAAATCTATGTGATGCTAAAAGAAATCTTACAGATGCTCAATTAAAAGAAATTTCAAAGACAGGTGGATTAGTAGGAATAAATAGTTTTAGAGGATTTACTAATAGTAATCCCAAAAAACAAGATTTGATGCACTTAGTTGACCATATAGACTATATGGTAAATCTTATAGGTATAGAACATGTATCTTTTGGGTTTGACTTTAGTGACTACTTGGGGACAGAAACTATAGGTTCTTTTACTGAAAATGCCAGTATTCCAAGTGTAGATGGTCTTGAGAGTACACATACAGCACATAATATAATAGTAGAACTTGAAAATAGAGGTTATAAAAAAAGAGATATAGATTTAATTTCTAGTGGTAATTTTTATAGACTCTTTAAAGATATATTAAAATAATATAATGAATAGCTTAAACGTATAAGATATTTATTATATTTAATGTAACATATACATATTTAAATTAGCATTTATAATTTATTTTATTAAATTGAATTTTAATGTTACTAGAAGTTTCAATTCTAGTAACATTTTTTATATGTAAAACAAAAAAAAATATATATCTATTGACAATGATAATTATTATTGATAAACTGTAAAAGTAAAAAATGATAATAATTATCATTTTAAAAAAAGAAAAGTTTTTAAGGAGGGAGAATGAAAAAAAGGTATTTAGTCATAGGAATAATAATTTTGTCTTATTTTTCTTTATTTATAGGAGCTGAAGATATAAATATAATGCATCTATTTGCAAAAAATCAACATAAACTTATGGTATTTGTTATGAGTAGGATACCAAGATTGATAAGTATATTGATTGCAGGTGTAGGGATGAGTATAGCAGGTCTTATAATGCAACAGATAAGTAAAAATAAATTTGTATCACCTACAACAGGGGCTACAATAGATGCAGCTCAATTTGGTATAGTAATTTGTATGCTTTTAATACCAACTGCGTCCATTCTTACAAAGACCATAATAGCATTTGTATTTTCTCTTATAGGGACTTTTATGTTTATGAAAATAATAAGCAGATTACAATTTAAAAATATAATTTTCGTACCATTAGTAGGTATAATGTTTGGAAATATAATAGGTTCTATGACAGATTTTATTGCATATAAATACGATTTGAGTCAAAATATAAGTTCTTGGATGCAAGGTGACTTTTCTATGATACTTAAAGGAAATTATGAGATATTATACATCACAATACCTCTTATAATATTAGCATATGTCTATGCAAATAAATTTACTGTTGTTGGCATGGGCATAGATTTTGCAACAAACTTAGGGTTGAGCTACAAAAAGGTTGTTAATATAGGTTTGGTAATAGTGGCCCTTGTCACAGTATGTGTAGTCGTTACAGCTGGTAATATACCTTTTATAGGTCTAATAGTTCCAAACATTGTGTCCTTATATATGGGTGATAATATAAGAGCAAACATATGGTATACTGGTTTATTTGGAGCTATATTTGTGCTTATATGCGATATTTTTGGAAGGATAATTATTTATCCATATGAAATATCTATAGGACTTACAGTTGGAGTCATAGGAAGTATACTATTCCTTTATTTGATACTAAGGAGGAATGTAAATGAAGCTTAGTCTTAATAAGAAAATTTATTTCATTAGTATATTACTATTAATATCAATAGTGATTTTTACAATTTATGGAATAGATATGAATAATATAGATTATGCACTATCACAAAGAATACCAAAAATACTTGCTATGATATTAGGTGGAGGGTGTATAGCATTTACTACTGTAGTGTTTCAAACAATTACAAACAATCAAATACTAACACCAAGCGTATTAGGATTGGATTCATTATATGTAATGATTCAAACTATAATAGTATTTATATTTGGTTCAACTAGCAGTTTGATTATTAATGAAAATTATAATTTTATTGTAAATGTTGCTGTTATGATTGGAGCATCAATGTTATTATATAAGACATTATTTGAAAAAAATAAAAATAATATTTTCTTTTTAATCCTAGTAGGTATGATATTTGGAACATTATTTAAAAGTGCAACAACCTTTATTCAAGTAATGATAGACCCAAATGAATTTCTAGCTTTACAAACTAGTATAATGGCCAGTTTAAATAATATAAATACTAATGTACTTTTAATAGCATTTATAATAATTATTGGCATGATACCTTTTATATATGACGAAATAAAGTATTTAGATGTATTATCATTGGGTAGAGAGCAATCAATTAATTTAGGTGTAGATTTTGATAAAGTAGTTAAAAAAATGATAATAGTAATAGCAATTTTAGTTTCAATATCAACAGCACTTATTGGTCCAATGACATTTTTAGGGCTTTTACTTGCTAATATATCTAGAGAAGTTTTTAAAACGTATAAGCATACATATTTAATTTTTGGTTCTATGCTAATAGGCATGATTACATTAATAATTGGTCAATTTTTTATACAACATGTATTTAAATTTGATACTACTTTGAGTGTAGTAATAAATTTCATAGGAGGAATTTACTTTATTCAGTTATTGTTAAAGGGGGCAAATAAGTGATAGAAATAAGAAATATATTTAAAAAATATAAGAACAAAAATGTTGTAGAAGATGTTTCTTTTAATATAGAGAAAGGAAAGATAACTTCTTTTATAGGACCAAATGGAGCTGGGAAAAGTACTGTATTATCAATAGTAACAAGGCTTATAGGTGGTGATAGTGGCGAAGTAATAATAGAAGGAAAAAACTTAGCTAGCTACACTAACAAGGAATTAGCTAAAAAAATAGCTATTCTTAAACAATCTAATAATATAACCTTAAGGCTCACAATAAGGGAATTGGTTGGGTTTGGAAGATTTCCGTATAGTGAAGGAAATCTAACTAAAGAGGATGAGAAGTATATTGACGAAGCGATAGAATATATGAAATTGACTGATATACAACATAAATATCTAGATGAGTTGAGTGGAGGTCAGAGACAAAGAGCCTATATAGCAATGGTAATAGCCCAAGATACAGAGTATATATTGCTTGATGAACCACTTAATAATTTAGATATGAATCATTCAGTTCAGATGATGAAAGTGCTTAGAGACCTTTGTGATGACCTAGATAAGACTATAGTGTTAGTAATGCATGATATAAACTTCGCATCATGCTATTCAGATAATATAGTTGCATTAAAAAATGGAAAAATAGAGAAGGTAGGTCGTACAGATGAGATAGTCAATGAAAAAGTTTTAGAAGATATTTATGAGATGAATTTCAATATTAAAAATATAAATGGAAATCGAATTTGTATTTATTTTTAACGAATCATCTATAAAATTCAAAGTATTATATAAAAACAAACGAATTTTATAAAAATTTAAATTAAAATAGACATCAATAAGAAAGAGGGAGATATCAGCATGAATAAAAAAGTAGCAATAGTAGCCACAGTGGTAATAGTAGTATTGGTGACAGTATTTGCATTAGGTGGAGGCAAAAAAAATGAATCTAAGACATCAGATAATTCAAATGATACTGTAAAGATAACTCATAGTTTGGGAGAAACAGATGTAAAGCTAAATCCTAAGAAGGTAGTAGTATTTGATTATTCAGCTCTAGATACAATGGATACGTTAGGAGTAGGAGAGAGCTTAGTAGGACTTCCAAAATCAAGTTTGCCAACATCTTTAGAAAAATATAAAGATGAAAAATATGCAGATTTAGGAGGATTGAAAGAACCAGACTTAGAAGGTATAAAATCAGCAAATCCAGATTTAATTATAATAAATGGAAGACAAGAAGATTTTTATGAGCAATTATCGAAAATAGCACCAACAATAAGTACAAGTAAAGATGATAAGAAGTATTTGGATTCTGTTAAAAATAATATAGATAAAATAGGAAAAATATTTGGAGTGGAAGAAAAAGCTAATCAAGAATTTAGTAAAATTGAAAAGAAGATAGAGACTTTAAATAAAAAAGTAAAAGAAAAAAACTTAAATGCTTTAACCCTAATGGTAAATGAAGGTAATTTAAGTGTATTTGGTGAAGAATCAAGATTTAGTATATTATACAATAGTTTTGGATTTGAAAATAAAGATAAAAATATAAAAGAATCAAGTCATGGTCAAAATATTACTTTTGAGTATATAGCTAAACAAAATCCAGAAGTTATGTTTGTTATAGATAGAGGAATAGCTACAGGTAGTGATGTAAAAGAGGGTTCAACAGCAAAGTCTGTTTTAAATAATGATATAATAAAATCTATGGATGCATATAAAAATGATAATATAATCTATCTGGATTCACCAACATGGTATGTGAATGATGGATGTCTAACTTCTTTAAATAAAATGATAGATGATGCATCACAAGCAGTTAATAAGTAAATCTATTATTTACAATAAACATGTTTTATTTATTACTTATTTAATCAGCCACTTTAAGTGGCTGATTTTTTATGATTTAAATAATAATCTTAATTACAATATAAATCTATTCAAAATATAATAAAATACAAAGTTATACTGGACAAAAAGAATAATTTTTAAATATAATTGAACTATATAGATGTATGTTGTCGCAATTATATAGTTTTAAGCTATGTTTTACAACTAAAAGTAAGATAACTATATTTGAAAATAAGAATTTCTATATAAAAAACGTTTTTGTAAATAGATATAATGCTAAAAATAAACTATGTAAAATAAAAATTTCTATATCTTAATTGCATATAAGTTTTTATTGGAATTTCATGCATCTTATTTGAAAAATGATTATACACATGAAAAACAACATAGAGGATAGGGGTATTTTATGAAGAGAGTTTTGAAGGTAACTATCTTAGTATTATTTATTTTATTAATTTCTATAAGTTCCATTTCGATTAAATTGATTCATAATATTGGGGACTATGGAAAACTTATTAATTATGTTGGCATTGTTCGGGGAGCTAGTCAGCGTTTAAGCAAATTAGAAATGAACAATAAACCCAATGATGAGTTGATAGATTATATTGATGGGATTTTACATGAATTGATTACAGGGGATGGAAAGTACGGTTTGGTAGATGCTGATTGCAAAAAATATAATGAGTACTTATTTTTACTAGAAAAAAAGTGGAAAGATTTAAACACTGAAATAGAAAAAGTAAGGATGAATGAAGAGAATAATCATTTATTAGATATAAGTGAAGAATTTTTTAATCTTGCAAATAGTACCGTGTTTGAGATAGAAAATTTCTCTAAAGAAAAAAGTGATTATCTAATGACTTTAATAATCATTATATCTATTATAGGTATGTTAGCATGGATTATATTGATTATACAATATAATAGAAAATTAATTAGTTTGGAAAAACTAAATGTAGATTTAAAAAACATTGCATATAAAGATGAGCTAACAGGAGCAAATACTATAGAAAAGTTTAAGATAGATGCAAATCAAAATATTCACAAATATAAAGATAAGAAATTTGCTATATTCTATATTGATTTTGAAAATTTTAAATACGTTAATGATATATTTGGATATGATTATGGAGATATGATACTGAAAAGATATGCTAATCTTATGATGAATGATATTGGAAAATATGAGATATTCGCAAGAGAAATTGCAGATAGATTTATTGCTTTAAGATGTTATGTAGATAAGTCAGATTTAGTAATAAGGCAAAGAGTTGTAGATGATAAACTAATTAATATTACAAATGAAATTAAAAACAAATATAGTATTACTATTGTCAGTGGAATTTGTTGTATTGAAGATGTGATTGAAAAACTAAACATAGATGATTTAATAAATCGGGCAAACTTTGCACAAAAAACTGTTAAAAATAAACCAGGGACTAATTATGCTTTTTATAATGAAAATATTCGTAAAAAAATGATTGAAGAAAATACAATCAGAAGTAGAATACATGAAGCTATTGAAAATAAAGAATTTATAGTTTATTTTCAACCTAAAGTTAATTTACATAATCAAAAAATAGATTGTGCAGAAGCTTTAGTACGTTGGATGACTCCAGATAAAGGGATTATATCTCCTGCAGTATTTATTCCAATATTGGAAAAGGATTTTTTTATTGGTTTAGTGGATAAGTATGTTTTTGAAGAAGTCTGTATATGGATTAGAAAGAGATTAGATGAAAATAAACCATTTGTTCAGATATCAGTTAATGTTTCTAGAATACAGTTCTATAATACTAAATTTGTGGAAACTTACTCAAATATACAAAAGAAATATAATATACCCCAAAATACTATAGAAATTGAATTTACTGAGAGTGTTGCTTTTGAGAATCAAGAACACTTTTTGGAAATTATACATGATTTACATGAAAATGGATTTACTTGTTCTCTAGATGACTTTGGAAAAGGTTACTCATCTTTAGGTGTCTTAAAAGATTTACCATTTGATGTTTTGAAGCTTGATTCTATGTTTTTTAATGCTAGTTTAGACAAAGAAAAAGAAAGAACAGTAATAAAAAATATTATACATATGCTAAAAGAATTGAATATTACAACTGTTGCTGAAGGTATTGAATATAAGGAGCAAGTTGAGTTTCTAAAGGAGATTGGATGTGATTTAGTTCAAGGATATGTATTTTATAAACCAATGCCCATGTTAGAATTTGAGGAACTACTGGATAAAGAATGTGTTTATAATAGTTATCAAGTAAATACTTAATGAAAAAAGGGACTGTAAGTAAATTTACTTGTAGTCCCTTATAAATACACTTATTTTCTTCCTGCAACCCATTTTAAGCCCCAATGGAACTCATTGTCCATTTCTCTATGACCTTTAAAGTATTTAATTACTTTTTCAACACTGAATGTCTCATCATTTACATTTTCTATCAAGGCTATTGAACACATATTATAGCCATTTTTATATTCATCAAGTTTAACAACTAAATCTGAGTCCTGTTTCTGTTTGATTGTTACAATTCCATCAGCCTCAGACCAATTAGCTACACCTTCATAGATAAAAGCATAAATAAGTATTCTTTTTATTTCTTTTATTTTATTACCATTTATTCTTATGTTTTCTCCTTGTGTATTGCTACCTGTTCGGTCATCTCCATCTAATTGAGCAAAAGGCGGATGTTCTAAACTACCAAAAGAATTACCTAACGCCTGTACAGCACCTTTTACACCATTTTTCATTTCAAACAAGCAACCTAAATCTAAATCTATATTACTGCTTTTTAGAGAGCCAAAAAAACCTTTTTTTTGTATTTTTTGATTCCAATTTAAATTAACTAAGATTTCACCTAAATCACTATTTTCTTTTTTTGTAAGGTTTATTTTTTGCCCCTTTTTTAATTCTATAGCCATAGTAATTTTCCTCCATAAACATAGATTTACTTAAATGGTAGCACTTAACAAGTCAATATTCAACAAGATTAGAATAATAATATTAAAATTATACTAAATATACTAGAAAACAGGAATTACAATGCCTTTATATTTCTCTTCAATTATACTTCTTGCTTTATCTGATGTAAGAACATCTTGTAGAACTTTAATTTTTTCACTATCTTTATCTTCAGTTCTAAATGCCAAAAGATTTGCATACTCATCATTTATAGGTGCTGTATAAAGTCCATTTTTCTTAGCATCAAGGCCAGCAGGTACTGCGTATGTAGTATCTATAAATGCAGCAGTTACATCTGGAAGAGAAGATGGAATCTGAGCAATATCCAATTCTTTAAATTGTATGCCTTTTGGATTTTCTATTATATCTTTAGGACTAACTAATCCATCACCTTTAGGTAAAGTTAAAAGTCCGATACTTTCAAGGTATCTAAGGTCTTTAGAACAAGAAGATGGGTTGTTACTTATTGCGATTGTATCTCCTTTTTTAAATTCATCAATAGATTTTATCTTGTAAGAGTAAAGGATTGCTGGGCATACATATAGTTTTTTTCCAGCCATTATTTTATATCCTTTAGCTTTAACAGCTTCTTTTAGATAAGGTTCATGTTGGAATAGATTTGCATCAATTTCTCCGTTATTTAAAGCTTCGTTTGGAAGTATATAGTCATCAAAATTTTTAACCTCCAAAGTATAACCTTTTTCTTCGATAAGTGGTTTTAATTCTTCTAATAATTCTCCACCTGGTACTAAAGTAGCGCCAACAACAATTTTTTTATCATCGTTACCTTTAGAACATCCAACTATAGATAAAGTAAAAACTAGACATAATAATAAACTTAATAATTTTTTGAATTTCATATAAATTCCCTCCTGAATATGATTGATTAGTTAAAAATAAAATACCCTCTTTTATCACACTGCAAAATAAAATAAGCCTGAGTTTAAACTCAGGCTTTAAAAGCTAATTTAGACTCATCTTTCAGTATAATACTGCAGGATTTAGCACCAATGTATATAAAAATATACTGGTTGCTGGGTTTCATAGGGCCAGTCCCTTCACCACTCTGGATAAGAAGTATCAATTTTTAATTATGTTATAAATATTATCATGATTTTTTACATATGTAAACATAATTTTATAAATATTTTAAAATTTTTAATATTTCTATTTAACACCTAAGATTCCAGAAATTAGAATATCAGTGTCAGCTCCTAAGAAATAATCATTTATTTCAATGGAATCTAAAACATTCCTTAAAGCATTCTCTTCATGTTTCGTTCCAGCAAGTTTATCTTCCACAAATGAAACATCATGTTTTCCAAAAAAGTCTCCAAAAAATTTTATAGTAGTTATTATTCCCTTATCAACATTTAGATTAAACTCAACGTTTCCACCAGAATATTTTAACTCATTTGAAAGGGTATATTTTGGTGAATTACCAAAGTTCCAATCCCAAGTTTCATATTTTGACTTAATAAGTTTTTCTATTTGTTCTATGTCATAATCACTTAAATAATAATTAGTATTATCAGTGTTAGTTTTAGAGAGATAATTCATTATTGCGTCCTTAAATTCTAGTATATCCATTTTAGATTGTAGATGTTCACTTATATTAGTTACACGAGATTTTACAGACTTTATGCCCTTTCCTTCAAATTTTATAGGTTTTACCTTTAGAGCTTTTGAAAGGTCATTTATCTCAGATGAAAATAACAGTGTACCATGATGCATCACCTTATTTTTGTAGTTGTATTGAGCATTTCCAGAAAACTTCTTACCATCTATAAGAAGGTCATTTCTTCCAGAAAATTCAGCGTTTACATCTAATGTTTTAAGTAAGTCTATTATTGGTTGAGTGAATCTTCTGAAATCACTAAAGCTATTATTATTGCAGGCTATGAATGTAAAATTTATATTTCCTAAATCATGAAATACAGCTCCACCACCAGATTGTCTCCTAACAACAGGTATAGAATTTTCTTTTATATATTCTAAATTTATTTCTGAAAGTGTATTTTGATTTTTTCCAACAATTATAGAAGGTTCATTCCTCCATAAAATAAATAAGTCTTCGTCAAAATTTTTTAGAAGATATTCTTCCATCGCTAAATTGAAGTAAGGGTTTGTCTTTTCATTGTAAATTAGTAACATTAAAGTAATTCCTCCATATAATTGATAAAATTTTTTTGTTATTCTTAGTACAATTAATTTTATAATTCGACAATAATGTAAAAAGTCCTTTAAATTAGAAGATTTAAAAAAGAAGACAATCTTATATTAATAGAAGTGTATATTAAACATAATTAGAAAAGTTTGGGATTTTATGTAAAAAATAAAAAGGAATTTTAAAAACTAACTTGCAAAGTTTAAATAAATAATATATACTCAAAATATACTTAAAAAAGTGAATAGAAGGGTAGAGGCGCAATAATCTATCAGTACTAATAATGAGTTAAGCACAAAGATTTATTAGGAAAGGAGATATTGCCGAAGTTTTATAATCGATGCTTTAAGATTATATTGCTGGGGGTACATAGAAAATATGTACAACTGTCACAGGTTTATTTGTGGTGAGCTATCATTTAAGGAATTATATTATATTTATTTTAATATTGTTGATGTATTGTAATTTTCAAGCCTTGAGTGTTTAGCACTTAAGGCTTTTTTAGTTTTATCAAATACCCTGTATAATTCACAAAACTAAAAAAAGAGAGGGAGATTTATATGAGAAACAAAAAAATTAATATTATTTTTCTGACGACAATTATGTTTATAATGTCAACAGTAATGGTTTTTGCAGAGGAAGATATAGACACTATCGCACTAGCTAATGCAGAAAAATTTGGAATCTTAACTTTAATACCACCATTAGTTGCTATAATACTTGCATTTATAACTAAAAACGTAATAATTTCTTTACTTATAGGGATTCTTTCTGGGAGTTTTATAATTAAAGCTAGTGGTATAAATGTGTTTGCTACATTCATACAAGCATTTTTAGACTTAGTGGATAGAGCTTTGGTATCGTTATCAGACCCGTGGAATGCAGGGATAATACTACAAGTTCTAGCAATTGGAGGGGTTATAAATCTTGTTGCAAAGATGGGAGGAGCTAAGGCTATAGCTGAGGCACTTGCCAAAAGAGCGAAATCAGCGAAAGGTACACAAATTATAACATGGTTTTTAGGTCTTTTGGTATTCTTTGATGATTATGCAAATTCATTAATAGTAGGTCCTATGATGAGACCTGTTGCAGATAAAATGAAAATATCAAGAGAAAAATTAGCCTTTATAATAGATGCTACAGCAGCACCAGTTGCTGGATTAGCTATAATATCTACATGGATAGGTCTTGAAGTTGGTTTGATACATGATGCTTTTGAAAGTATAAGTGTAGATGTTGATGCATTTGGTATATTTTTAAATACAATACCATTTAGATTTTATAATATATTAATATTAGCATTTATTGTAATATCAGCATTATTATTAAAAGAATTTGGGCCAATGAAAAAAGCAGAAATAAAATCTAGAAGTAGAAAAGTTAGTACAGACCTTGATGAAGGTGTAGAAGAATTAGATGATTTAGCACCAAAAAATGGAGTAAAATTGAGTGTGTGGAATGCTATAATCCCAATAGGAACATTAATAATAGTTGCTTTGGCATCATTCTATTATAGTGGATATACGTCTATAATGGGTGGTGAAGATAAAGCTCTAATACAACTATTTACAAATTCACCATATTCTTTTGGAGCAATAAAAGAAGCATTTAGTGCATCTGATGCATCTAGAGCATTATTCCAATCTGCACTTGTTGCAAGTTTAGTTGCTATTATAATGGCTGTAGTTAAGAAGATTTTTACAGTGTCAGAAGCAATTGATGTTTGGATAGATGGGATGAAAAGTTTAGTAATAACTGGTGTAATATTAATACTTGCATGGTCATTAAGTTCAGTAATAAAAGAATTAGGTACAGCTAAATTTTTGATACACTTATTATCAGGTTCACTACCTCCATTCTTATTGCCAAGTTTAATATTTGGTTTAGGAGCAATAATATCTTTTGCTACTGGAACAGCTTATGGAACAATGGGTATACTTATGCCATTAGCAATACCACTAGCTTACTCATTAAATCCTGATATGTCTTATGTAATAGTGAGTACAAGTGCAGTCTTAACAGGTGCAATATTTGGAGACCACTGTTCTCCGATTTCAGATACAACAATACTTTCTTCGATGGGAGCTGGTTGTAATCATATAGACCATGTTAATACTCAAATGCCATATGCTATATTTACAGCAGTAATCACTATTGTATTTGGATATATACCAGCTGGATTAGGATTGCCAATATATATAGTATTACCAGTAGCTATAGCTGCTGTATTTGTTGGTATTCAAATAATTGGTAAGAGAGTTGATGAAGCAGAGATAGAACTTGCAGAATAAAGATATAAATAAATTTAACCTTTTATTATCATTCTTTTGTTAGTTTTTAGATAATTTTAAAAAGTTATTGAAAATAATAGCGAAATATAGTAAAATAAAAGAGTGATAAGCGGATGTGGCGGAATTGGCAGACGCACTAGACTTAGGATCTAGCGCCATTGGCGTGGGGGTTCGACTCCCTTCATCCGCACTCTACAGTACTTAGTTGTGCTGAAAAAAACTGGGATTGCTGGCTTTCGGAGTGGGCTATCCCGTTTTTATTTTTTGATAAATCAAATATAATATGAATATATTTCTAAGGATATTTTATTAATAAATATAAAAGCACATTGAGTGCTTTTTTTTGTTGTTTAAAATTACAATTACATATAAGTTCTTAGATATTTGTCAATAAGATAAAATCTTATTTTTCACAAAGATAAATTTGCAAACGATTCTATTGCATGTATAAATATATCTTTAACATAATATAGTAAATTACAATATAACTTTACTTTTAGTGTTTTATATGACATGCTAGTAATAAATTAAATAAATATATTATTTTACATTAATATATAACATATATGTATAAAAGTTAATATTATAAAAGTAGTATAATTGATAATAAAAACTTAACAAAAAAATTAATACATAAAAAAAAATAAATATAATGTGTTGACATTTAATTGAAATATTCATACAATAAAAATGAAAATAAATATTTCCAAATGAGATTAGCGAGAGAGATCTTTATATAAAAAGGCGCCGAAGAAGCAATTTAAGAAATGCCAATTCTTAGAGAAACTTTCAGGCAAATATATCGCTAATTGATGGGACTCTGGAGAGACTTAGGTTAATAGACTATAAGTCACCGAAGAAGCAAAATAATATTAAATTATTAAATCTTTCAGGTATACAAACAGGGATATATAGGCTAGGATTATTTTCTATGCTGATATATCTTTTTTTTATGAAAAAGTACAGGACATAATATCGAAATTACTTAAATATAGTGGGTCTAAATTTATAGGGAGGGTTATATATGAATGAATTGAAAAGAGTGCCTTTGTATAATATACACAAAGAGCTTGGAGCAAAACTTGTTGAATTTGCTGGCTGGGAAATGCCTTTAGAATATGAAGGAATAAATAAAGAGCATGAAATGGTTAGAAAAAGTGCAGGTATATTTGATGTATCTCATATGGGAGAGGTACAAATAAAAGGTGTAGATTCAGAAAAATTTATACAAAATTTAGTTACAAATGATATAAGCACATTAAAGATAAATGACATTATATATACACCTATGTGTTATGAAAATGGAGGAGTAGTTGACGATTTATTAATATATAAATTTGGTGAAGAAGATTATTTATTAGTAATAAATGCAGGGAATATAGATAAAGATGTAGCATGGATAATAAAACAAAGTGAAGGATACCATGTAGATATAAAAAATGTTTCTAATGAAGTTAGTCAACTAGCAGTTCAAGGGCCTAAAGCAGAAGAAATTCTTCAAAAAATCATAGATATAGATTTAAAATCAATAAAATTTTATAAGTCAATTCCATCAATAAAAATATGTGGTTTAACTTGTTTAGTTTCAAGAACAGGATATACTGGAGAAGATGGATTTGAGATATATTGTAAAAGCGAACATACAGAAATAATTTGGAATGAAGTTTTAAAGGCTGGAGGAGAAGACATATGTCCTGCTGGTTTAGGCTGTAGAGATACTTTGAGATTTGAAGCAGCTCTACCTCTGTATGGCCATGAAATAAATGAACATATATCTCCAATTGAAGGAGGCTTATCAATTTTTGTAAAAACAAACAAGGAAGGCTTTGTTGGGAAAACAATCTTATCAGAAGAAAAAGAAAGTGGAGCTAAAAGAAAATTAATAGGCTTTGAGATGCAAGGTAAAGGGATGCCTAGAAATGGATACGATATAAAGATTGGCGACAAAACAGTAGGTTTTGTAACAACAGGATGTGCATCCCCAACAACAGGAAAAATTTTAGGTATGGGAATTATAGATTCTGAATATGCAAAATTAGGAAATGAAATAGGGATAGCAATAAGAAAAAAAGTTGTTCCTGCGATGATAGTTAAGAAACCTTTTTACAAAAAGCAATATAAAAAAGATAATACTATATCAAATGAAGAGAATAAATTTTCATATATACCTGCCACAAGTGAAGATAAATCAAAAATGCTAAAGGTAGTAGGATTAAATTCAGTTGATGAATTATTTTCAGATATACCAGATGAAATAAAGTTAAAAAGAGATTTGAATTTAGAAAGTGGGAAATCTGAATTAGAAGTAAGTAAAATAGTAAAAAGATTGTCAGAAGAAAATTTAAGTTTAGAAGATTTAACTTGTTTTCTTGGAGCTGGTGCATATGACCATTATATACCATCAATTATAAAACAGATAACTTCAAGATCTGAGTTTTATACAGCATATACTCCATATCAAGCTGAAATAAGTCAAGGGACTTTACAAGTAGTGTTTGAGTTCCAATCTATGATTGCAGAAATTACTGGCATGGAAATTGCAAATGCATCAATGTATGATGGGGCAACTGCTGCAATAGAAGCATGTATAATGGCTATGAACCAGACGAGAAAAAGTAAAATAGTAGTATCAAAAACTACACATCCTGAAACTTTATCAGTACTAAAGACTTATCTGCAATATAAAGATTGTGAAATAGTAGAAATTGATTTTTGTAATGAATATGGAATTACAGATATAGAAAAATTAAGAGCTTCAGTAGATAAAGATACAGCATGTGTTCTTATACAGACTCCTAACTTCTTTGGAATTATTGAAGAAATGGAAGAAATAGAAAAAATAACTCATGAAAATAAGGCTATGTTAATTATGAGTGTTGACCCAATATCATTAGGTGTTTTAAAGACACCGGGTGAAATAGGAGCAGATATTGTTGTTGGAGAAGCTCAATCATTAGGAAATCCTATCAATTTTGGAGGTCCTTATGTAGGATTTTTGGCTAGCAAATCTAAGTATACAAGAAAAATGCCAGGAAGAATAGTTGGGCAAAGTTTAGATACAGAAGGTAAAACTGCATATGTACTAACTTTACAAACTAGAGAACAACATGTAAGGAGAGAAAAAGCAACTTCTAATATATGTTCAAATCAAGCCTTAAATGCTCTTGTAGCCTCAATATATATGGCTACTATGGGTAGAGAAGGTTTTAAAGAAGTTGGCATGCAATCTATGAAAAAAGCACATTATGCTTATAATAAACTTATACAAACTGGGAAATATAAGCCAATGTTCAAAGGTAAATTTTTCAAAGAATTTACTGTACAAGGAAATCTTAGTGTAGAAACTATAAATAATAAACTTTTAGAAGAAAATATATTAGGTGGTTATAATTTAGAATACAATTATCCAGAATTAAAAAATTCAACTTTACTTTGTGTGACTGAGAAAAGAAGCAAAGAAGAAATAGATAAGTTAGTTGGAATAATGGAGGGATTATAATGAAAGAATATAATAGTTTGTTGATAGATATATCTAAAAAAGGTAGAAAAGCATATTCACTTCCAAAGTTAGATATAGATGATATAAAAGTAGAAGATATGATTGACCAAAGTATGGTTAGACAAAGTGAATTGAATTTGCCAGAAGTTGGTGAATTAGAATTGGTTAGACATTATACCCTATTATCGAATAAAAATTTTGGAGTTGATACAGGTTTTTATCCTTTAGGTTCTTGTACTATGAAATATAACCCTAAAATAAATGAAGATATGGCAGCACTTCCAAACTTTACAGGAATGCATCCATACCAATCTTCAGATACAGCACAAGGTTCTCTTTCTTTAATGTATGATTTGTCAAGTAGACTTGCAGAAATTACAGGTATGGATGAAGTCACACTACAACCTTCAGCAGGTTCACATGGAGAATTTACAGGGTTAATGATTATAAAAGCATACCATGAAAACAGAGGAGACCATAAGAGAACTAAAGTAATAATTCCTGATTCTGCACATGGAACAAATCCAGCAAGTGCAGCTATGGCAAACTTTGATGTGATTCAGATAGCATCTGATAAAAATGGAGCTGTAGACATAGATGCATTAAAAGAAGTCTTAAGTGATGAAGTAGCAGCTCTTATGCTTACTAACCCAAGTACTCTTGGATTGTTTGAAAAAAATATAAAAGAAATAGCAAGCCTTGTACATGAAGCAGGAGGGCTTTTGTACTATGATGGTGCAAATATGAATGCTATTATGGGAATAACAAGACCTGGAGATATGGGATTTGATGTAGTGCATCTTAATCTTCATAAGACTTTTTCTACTCCTCATGGTGGAGGAGGGCCAGGAGCTGGTCCTGTTGGAGTTAAAAAAGAATTGGTACCTTTTTTACCAATACCAGTGATTGAGAAACAAGAAGATAAGTATGTATTAAATTATGATAGAGAAAAATCTATTGGAAAAATTAAAAACTTCTATGGTAATTTTGGAGTGCTTGTAAGAGCTTACACATATATATTAACTATGGGAAGAGATGGCCTTAAAGAAGCAAGTGAGATGGCAGTTTTAAATGCTAATTATATCAAAGAGAGTATAAAAGATAATTATATCTTACCAATAGATACTTTATGTAAACATGAGTTTGTATTAGGTGGATTACCAAGAGGAGAGGCAAATATAAAAACTATCGATATAGCAAAGAGACTTTTAGATTATGGATACCATCCTCCAACAATGTATTTTCCTCTTATTATAAATGAAGCACTTATGATAGAGCCTACAGAAAGTGAAAGCATTGAAACATTAGATAGTTTTATAGAAGCTATGAAAAATGTTGCTAAAGAGGCAAAAGAAGAACCAGAGCTATTGAAAACTGCTCCACATAATACTTTAGTTAAGAGAGTGGATGACGCAAGAGCGGTAAAGAAACCTATACTTACATGGTCACAAAGATAAAAAATTAAAAGTAGAAATTATAAATATAAAGAAAGTTGTATTTATAAGAAAAAGCTATCTGACTTGATATAGTCTAGATAGCTTTTTTATGTATTGATATGTATGGTATTTAGCACTGAAGTTTTAAATTAAGTTAGCATCCATATAGAATGTTAGGATAATGATTATAATACCAATATTTATAGGTTCTATAGAAATTTATTTTGGGACAATTTATCTACTTTTTAGATTAAGAGAAACTTAACTAAAATATATCGAAATTTATAAAAATTTAGGAAATCTTAAGAATTATAATATTTAAATCTTTAGATTTATATTTTATTATATAAACTATAGAATAATAAAATAAAAAAATTGATACTTTTATAATATATTTGTAGCTTTAAGTATAAAAAAATCGTTAAGTTGAAAGGAGTAGAATATGGATAATATTAATTTAAAAAGGTATAATTGTGATATAAATATGGGGTTAAGCAGTAGACAACTTCAAAGTAGAATAGATGATAACTTAATTAATGAATTAGATAATGCAAAAACTAAAACATATAAACAAATTCTTAAAGATAATGTGTTTACACTTTTTAACTTGATAAATATTGTTTTAGTATGTCTATTAGTATCGGTTGGTTCTTTTAAGAATACTCTATTTATATTTATTGCTGTAATTAATACTATTATAGGGGTGATTCAAGAAATAAGAGCTAAAAGATTGCTAGACAATCTATCTGTCATAGTCTCAAATAAGGTATCCGTTATAAGAGAAAGAGAGAAAAAAGAAATTGATGTACAAGAATTGGTACTAGATGATATTATGATTTTAAAAACAGGTAATCAAATTTGTGCAGATTCAAAAGTTTTAGATGGAAAATTAGAGGTAAATGAGTCTTTAATTACAGGAGAATCTGATATTATTGTAAAAAACAAAGGTGATTTCTTATATTCTGGTAGTTTTATAGTTTCTGGAGAAGCTTTTGTGAGAGTTGAAAATATAGGTAAAGACAACTATGCAAATAAGATAGCTAATGATGCTAAGGTTTCTAGAAAACATAACTCTCAACTTAGAAATTCATTAAATACAATATTAAAAGTTGTAGGTATAATAATTATTCCTCTAGGAATTATATTATTTGCAAAGCAACATTTTGGAAATGGAGATTCTATAACAACATCTGTAGTAGGAACTGTGGCAGCTGTAAATGGAATGATACCAGAGGGATTGACACTACTTACAAGTATTGCATTAGCTGTAGGAACTATAAAGCTTGCAAGTCATAAAACTTTAGTGCAGGAGTTATACTGTGTAGAAACTCTTGCCAGAGTCGATACATTATGCCTTGATAAAACAGGTACAATTACAGAGGGTAAAATGCAAGTTGATGATGTAGTAATGCTAGAGAAAGTAGATATTGATGATATAATGGGCAATATATGTAATGCCCTTAAAGATGATAATGCAACATTAAATGCAATAAGAGATAAATACAATATTTTAGATACATATAAAGTTAAAAATTTAATTCCATTTTCATCAGAAAGAAAATACAGTGGAGTATCCTTTGAAAATAAAGGGACATATTTATTAGGAGCATTTGAGTTTATTTTTAAGGAGAAATATAAAGAGTTTAAAACAGAGGTTGAAAGATATTCTAAAAAAGGTAATAGAGTAATAGTTTTAGCTCATAGTAATTCTTGTATGGAAGGAGACAATATACCTAAAGATATAAAACCACTAGCTTTTATATTGATACTGGACAAAATTAGAGATGAAGCTAAAGAGACATTAGAATTTTTTTACAATGAGGGCGTAGATATAAAAATTATATCTGGAGACAATCCAATAACAGTAAGTGAAGTGGCTAGAAAAGCAGGTCTTAAAACGGCTAGTAATTTTATTGATGCTACAACACTTAAAAATGATGAAGATATATATGAAGCTGTTGATAAATATAGTGTTTTTGGAAGGGTAAGTCCACAACAGAAAAAACAAATGATTTTAGCGCTAAAAAAACAAAATCATACAGTGGCTATGACTGGAGATGGTGTAAATGACGTGTTGGCACTTAAAGAAGCTGATTGTAGTATAGCAATGGCTTCTGGAAGTGATATTACTAAAAATGTTTCTAATTTAGTATTACTGGACTCAAATTTTGCATCAATGCCAAAAGTTGTTATGGAAGGAAGAAAGATAATTAATAATATTCAAAGAGCATCTTCTTTATTTTTAGTAAAGACAATTTTCTCATTCTTCTTGTCTATATTAACATTATTCTTCTTTAGTAGACAGTATCCATTTGTGCCTATACAATTATCACTAATTGGAGCTGTGACAGTTGGGATACCATCATTCTTCTTAGCTCTTGAAGCAAATAAAAGTAGAATTTCAGGAAATTTTTTACTCAATATATTAAAAAATGCCTTACCAGGAGCATTGTGTGTAACAGTAAATGTAATTATTGTGTACAACATAGTTGAATACTTAGGTTATAGTTCAAGCGTATTTTCTACAATGTGTGCGATATTAACTGGTGTATGTGGTCTTTTAATATTAAGACAACAATGTTTACCATTTAATAAAGAAAGATTATTTTTAATTGTAAGTATGACTATTGCATTTGTTATTGGAATTTTGTTTTTAGGTGGATTATTCTCATTTGTAGCATTGAGTAAAGATTTAATTCTTATAACTATAACATTAGCAGTATTAATGCCAATTATGATAAAAGTAATGCTATTCGTATTAGATGAGATATTAGATACAATAGTTCCAGATTTAAATTAAATTTAAGAATATATAAAAAAGAGCAGTTTTTCATTGAACTGCTCTTTTTAGATGTGTTTTATTTTATGTAAGAATATGTATGTTTATTAATCAGCTATATATGAGCAACAGTAGTCAACAACTTCATTAACTTTTAAATCGAAACTTGAATCACTAGGAACATTAAACTTCTGCCCTTCTTTATAAGTTATAAACTCATTACTTCCAGGTAATTTTACATCCATACTTCCAGCAAGCATTTCCATTATTTCTTCTTCTCTAGTAGAAAAAGTATATTCTCCAGGTAACATTAATCCTAAAGTTTTTCTTTCTCCATTAGGAAATATTATTACTCTACTACTTACTTTACCATCAAAATAAACGTTTGCCTTTTTTACTGCAGTAACATTTTTAAATTCACTCATTAGATAAAACCTCCAAAATTATTTATACATATATATTATATAAAAATAACACAAAAATTACTAGATATTTACAAATAAAATTTAGTATTTATTAAAAATTTTAATATAAATAAAAAATAAAGAAAAATAATATATAATATTAGGACTTTTTGAAAGTTTATAATCTTACAAGAGAGTAATTAAATCTTGAATAATTTGAAAATAATAAGATATGAAATGAACTGATTATTCAATAGAGGTTGTGTATCTTCTAACAGCTACAGTTATAATTGTAATAAGTTTTATTTTTTACAATAGATTATTTCAATTTAATAATTTTGATATTCTTATAAATCCAATACTACTTATTTTAATATCATCAGTATTATTTATGAAAATAAAGTTGCAGATAGGATGGGTAATCTTAAGATTTAGTGTATGTAAAGCGTACAACAAAAGTAAAAGTAAAGTTTAAGGTTACCTACCAAAATGAGTTATTAATTTTATAAAACTATAGGTATTCTGCTTAATATCTGGATACATGTAGATAATCTTAAATGCTAAGAGGGGATTATATTAAGGAAAATAGTATTAGTAAAAATATGTTACATTCACTAATACTATAAATAAGCTAAAAAGAGTGTATTTTAACCTATAGTTTTGAGTTTTAAAATACACTCTTTTATTAATTGTAGTCATATAAATGAAACGGATTATATGGACAAATTTTATATAATTAAAATTTTTATTATAATTCTATACTAGGTTCTTCAATTAATTTTCCACATACATATCTATGAATGATATTTCTATCATCACCAATATAGATAAACCTTTCAAGTCTTTCAAGTATAGAATAATTGGCATGATTCAAATCTGAATCATCAATAATTAATGCATCAAAATCATAATCTTCTTCAAAACTACCAACTTTTCCAAAGAAACTTCCTCCACTTTTTGTTGCAATATAAAAAGCTTCAGATAAAGATAAGAAATTACACTTCTTACCAGAATTTACCCAATATAATTTAGATAATTGTATTGCAGATACTATGGCTTTAAATATTGACAAAGTATGCCCACCACTTATATCTGAACCAAGAGCTAATTTAATATTATTATCAATTAATTTTCTAATAGGCATAGCTCCACTACCAACATTAAAGTTAGAAGCTGGGCAGTGAACTGCCATAACATTATTTTCTCTCATTAAATCTATTTCTTCCTGAGAACAATGAATACAGTGAGCCATTAGTGTAGGAGTCTGACCAAATAAATTATATCTATTATAAGCATCTCCATAAAATTTAGATTCAGGTTCTAAACTTTTAACCCATTCGATTTCATCATGATTTTCAGATAAGTGTGATTGCATAGGAATATTATACTTTAAACATAAATCACCCAAACCTTTTAAAAGTTCACTTGTACAGCTTGGTATAAATCTAGGGGTTATTATTGGTTTTACAATAGAATCTGTATCATTGTATTTGTTTATAATTTCTTCTGTGTCAGTAATAGAATCATGAGTATTTTCTAGTAAAGTGTCAGGGCAATTCATATTCATATTTACTTTACCAACGTATGCTCCAAGTCCAACCTCTTTGAATATATCCATAAGTTTCATAGACGCTTCTTTATGTACTGTAGCAAATACAGTTATTCTTGTAGTTCCAAATTTCCAAACCTCTTTCACAAATTTTCTATACATTTTTGTTGCATATTCTATATCTGCATAATTTGATTCTTCTGGAAATGTATAAGTTTCAAGCCATGGTAGAAGTTCTTTATCCATAGCCATTCCTAGATTTTTAAATTGAGATGCATGACAGTGAAGGTCATTCATGCCAGGTATTATAAGTTTGTCAGTGTAATCTATTATTTCTGTGTTTTTATATTCTTTAGGTATTTCTTTAAAGATTCCTTTTACTTTACCTTTGTCTAGTATAATGTAACTATTTTCAAATACTGTGAAAGCATCTGAAGTTTTTGTGAAAATTATATTTCCTTTTATTGCTTTTAACATATAAGTCTCCTTAGTTTTAAATTTGTTAATTTTAATATATGTAGGTCATATTTTGGTTTTATAAATTAAAATTTTACCATATGTATTATATCAAATCTAAGATATAAATTCTATTATATAATAGTAAATAGTAGTGAAATACAGTTGTTTGCTACAATATCCTAAGATACCTATTACTGACCTTTAGTTGATATTTAAGAAAAATATGATATTAACTGATACAAAACTGGACATTATTTATATTATCAGATGCTTCTTTATTCATTTTATTTAAAATGTGAGAATATCTATTCATAGTTAGATAACAAGTATATTACAGTAATAGCATTATTAGTACTTGGGATAGGCTTTTAGTGTGGATGTTAGGATTAAATTCTAGTAGGGTCTTACAAGGTGTAATTTATCTGCAGCTGAGAGAATTAATTCAAAATTTTCAAAGTTAATAATCTTGAACAAGTTGTATATTTTATCAGCCAAGGTTTATTTTAAAAGCTTAAAAAGGGTAATGAAATATTTAATAAGTAATAATAGAAGATATTAAAAAAGAGTGCAAAAGCACTCCAATTGTGAGAAATATATACATGAAATCATTATTACAACAATGAAAAATGTACATATAAGAGACGTTTTGTATTTATCTTACATGATAACCTATTAATGTTAACTAAATGTTCATCATAGTAACATAAAAGAAAAAAGGAGTAATTCATACTCCATTTGTCAAAAATATAAAACTTTCATATAAGGTTATTATAACATAATTAATAAAAGTGTAAAGATATATAATAAATTTGTAAAGCTAAAGATAAAAACATAAATCCTAGTTTAAAGGATTTATCTCAGATTGTTGACTAATAGCTTCTTGGTTTGATAAAACTTAATAAGCTATCTCGATTTTACCATAAGCTTTTTTAAGACTTCAAAGATTGGTATTAACAAGCTAAATTTACAATAGGGTTACTTACTAATATACAATCAGCTATACCCAAAATGCCCACCTTACACCAAATCTATCTTCAAATCTTACAGTGCATGGACTGTAATCTGTGGATTGTATTGGGTTAATTGTAATACTTTCAAACTCCATATTTGAATAAGCTCTTTTTAACTCATCTTCATTATCAAACTGGAGACATAACTGATATCCTCCAGACTTTGAAACTCCATCACTATTACCAAAATCATTTAGTATGAGCAATCCATCATGAATTGTTAGTTCTGCATGAACGACAAGACTTAAATTGGAATCTTCAATGAGCGTTTTAACATCAGCATATAGTGCATTCTTATATAGCTCTATCGCCTCTTTACAATTTCCGTTAAAATATATATGAGTTATGAGCATTAAAATCCCTCCTGTGTTTTATATTATAATATCATTTACATTATACGAATAAATGTTGTCTGCATTATATCATAATCAATTTAAAAAGGCTATCGACAGTTTTATGTTGATAGCCTGATATAAATCTTAGTTTAAAGAATTTATATTTTTGTATAAGAAATAATTATTCTATTTTTAAACAATATTTTTAAACTGGATAGTAATTTATTATTACTGTTTTTAATGTTTTTTCCCCTTGATTATGGTATGTATGTACTGATTCAGCTGAAAAACAAATAGAGTCATTCTCTTTAAGTTGATAAACGCAATCATTTGCTTCTAATTTTAATTGTCCTTCTAGAATCATAATGTATTCTTGTGATTTTTCAGAATGACCAACAGATGTATAACTATGACCCTTTTCTAATTCCATTTGAAATAACTCAAAGTTTCTAGTTGGTGTATTAGGATAATAACAATAAAGACGATAATCTTCATTTTCTGAAACTTGTACATCTATATCAGCTTTTGACACAATAAAAGTTTCGTTTTGAGGTTGATCAAGTATCGCAGTATATGGAACATTTAATCCACTTGCAATTTTCCAAATTGTATTTACTGTTGGATTAGAGTCGCCTTTTTCAATTTGTGATAACATGACCTTACTTACACCAGATAATTCTGCAAGTTGACCTAGACTTAGGTTACGTTCATTACGTAATCTATTTAAATTTTTAGCAATAATAGTATTAATACTCATATTAACTCCTTAAAATGTAAATTATTGACAAATATAGTTTACGAATGTATAATTTATTTAACGTTATTTATAATTTACAAAGGTATAATATAATGAACGTTAAGTATACTGTACATCCGTAATATAAATTATAATGCATAAAGGATTGTTTTTCAATGGATGTTAGTTGAGAGATTAAGGGGGAATTGTAATGCATGTACTTAATAATGTTACAGAAGCTATAGGCAATACTCATATGTTATGTTTATCTAAAATAGCAAAGGAATTTGGAGTTGAAGGTAATATCTATGCAAAGATGGAATATTTAAATCCAGGATTCAGTAAAAAGGATCGTGTAGCATTACAAATGATTACAGAAGCAGAAAATGCAGGGTTATTAGTTCCAGGTCAAGCAGTTGTGGAATTAACAAGTGGCAATACAGGAACAGGATTAGCAATAGCTTGTGCATGTAAAGGTTATAAATTTATTGCATGTATGTCAAAAGGAAATTCTATGGAAAGAGCAAGAATGATGAAAGCTTTAGGAGCAGAAGTAGTTCTTGTAGACCAAATGCCAAATTCAGTTCATGGACAAGTATCAGGTGAAGATTTAGCACTTGTAGAAGTCGAGGCTCAAAAAATAGCAAAAGAAAGAAATGCATTTAGAGCAGACCAATTCAATCTAGAAGCTTGTAACCACGCACATGAAAGTTATACAGCAGAAGAAATGTGGGAGCAATTAGATGGAAATATTGATGTATTTGTAGATTTTCTTGGAAGTGGTAGTACTTTTGCTGGTTGTTCAAAAACACTTAAAAAACATAATACTTCTATTAAATGCTATGTGGTTGAACCTGCAACAGCAGCAATTTATTCAGGTAAAGAAATAACTGACCAAGGGCATAAAATACAAGGTGGAGGCTACTCTATGGATTTGCCACTAGTAGACAAAAAACTTATTGATGGATACATTCAAGTAACAGATGATGAAGCAACTGATGTAGCAAGAAAATTAGCTAAATTAGAGGGTGTCTTTGCAGGTTTTTCTTCTGGCGCAAATGTATGTGCAGCAATTAAGTTATTACAAAGTACAGAAAAAGGGAAAAATATAGTCTTGACTCTTAATGATAGTGGTCTAAAATATTTAAGTACTGATTTATACGAAGAATTATAATAATGTTAGAACAGTGATATATTATTTCTTAAATTAAATATATAGATTTAAATTATAAAAAGTATCTCAATGTAGTTTTTGAAAATTATAAAGGAGATGCTTTTTATTTTATAGATATAGAATGTTATAGGAGTAATAATAAAAATAGTGGGAAATGAATCAATATGTAAGAGGGCATATACTGTAACTATTTTCTCAGATTGTATAAAATTAGATATAAGTATAAATAGATAAAGCTATTCTTATTTAGTAAGCTTTACCTATTATAACTAATTAAAAAAAGTAATCTTGTAGATGCAAATTAGTTTTTGAAAGAAATTAAATTCTGAAATTAGATTTATACTTTAGAAATATAAAGGTATATAAATTTGACTAGATAATAGAATCAATTATTAGTATGAGTGTATTTTATACTACATTTTAGATTCTTCATCTGTTCTCTCAATTTTAAAAATAACAGGACGAATACCATCATTGCAAGAACATATAGCAATTCCTTCTTTATCTATCCAATCTCCATAGTAAAACAATTCACTACCATGAGATAAAGCAAATACATACTGATACATTGCCTTCCATGCTTCATCACATAATTTCTCAGGTTTAGCAAAATCTCCAAAAAATACTTCTCCTACTTTATGCATAGGGCATTTTCCAATACCTTCACATCCATATTTATCTGCTAAATCTTGATGGAATGTAGTTTTTATAACTTCTATTTTACATTTTTTCATAAAAATCATCTCCTTATATATTTGTTTATATAAGTATATGTTCTATTTTATGTTTAAACAAGTACTTACTTTTAAGTAAAGTACTAACGTTTGGGAGAGTACTCTTAATATAGAACTTAGTTATACACAAATCTACAATCGTGTAGATAACATGAAAATTAGTAAATTATTGACATTAAGATAACTTGTATTAAATGAACTTTAAATAAACTAATTCATAAAAATAATAAATAAAAATATAAATAAACATAAAGAAAAGATAAGAATTTTGTCTAGTTATACATTTTTATTGACCAGTTATGCAGTTGATATTGAATATTCTAAATATTGGTGTTATTTTATAGGTGGTTTAAACATACTAGGGGGATTTTATAGATGTTATTTGTATGATTTATAGAGAATGTACAAAATAGTAAAAATTTAGGCTATATTTGATGAGATTACAGAATATATGTATAGAAAAATGCTCATACATTAAGTTAGGTATAAGGAATGTATAATTTGTATTGGATGATTTATTTTTATATGTATGCTTTTAACTGTTTTAATGAAAAAGTAAAGATGTACTCCCAATACATCTTTACTTTAGCAGAAGTTATAGTTACTTATAAAGTACAAAAAAATTATATATTTATTAAGGTAGGTAAATCCAAAAAGGCTTTCCTAGGAAAAACTTAATTTTAATTATATCGACTCACTAATAATAAAACTTGATGTAAGCATGTTTCAACTACAGTTTCTCCATATTCTGATATAAAATCATCTAATTGTGTATCTAAAAAATTACAATAATCGTATGAACTACTTATATAAGCAGTTAATATATGTGTACATTTGTCTATTTCTCCAATAAACATATTATTCATCCCCCTAAAAAATTTAGTAAAATCAAAAATTGTATTTTAGTAACAAAATAACAAAACTTATAAAATTTTTTAGTACTAGTTCCTATAACTCTATAAAACCAAATCTTCCTAGTTTTACCAATTTAGTTTTATTCTACAAATATATAATACTAGAAGATGCTTTATTATTCAACATGCTTGTTTGAAAATGAAAAATATTATGAAATTATACTTATTGCTTTTAAAAGAAAAACTAATGATAAATAAGTTTATATTCAATTATTTATATTAAAAATTGTGATTTGAAATTAACTAGTTTAATTTCAAATGGGTAAATATAAAAAGTAGCTGGATAAAATTTTTAAAACAAAAGAGCAAAATATAAAATTTATTTTACTATTGGTAAAAATTTTTAAGGCATATATAATAAAAAAATATATAAAGTCTTTATAAACAACAAAAGATATAGAGAATTGTGCATAACAATTCTTTATATCTTTTTAACATATTTAAAAATTTTATAACTTAATAAGAAATTTAGAAATACACATAGAGTAAATTTTATTAATTAATATTAAATAAACTAGATAAAAGAATAACTATTTAATAATCTTTCCACAATAAGGACAGTAAGAGCCACTCTTTAAAAGTTCCATCCTTGAATCTAGACAATGATTACAGTTTGGACAACGGTAAAATTGCCACTCAATAAAAATACCAAAAAGAATAAAAATAATTGAAAACATATAATTTCCAATAAAAATAATAAAGGCAGCTGCAATGATAAACATGCTGATGGATGCTAAAAAGCTTATTTTCAACTTTGTATAAATATTTATATTTCTCATATAATCACCAACTTATTTTAAATTTAATCTTACTAATAAAAGTATAGCAAGTCTCTTATAAAAAAGAGAATCTAAAAGATTACAATAAAAAATAAACATATTACAAGTTATTTTATAAAATAGTAAATTTAAAAGCCTACTTTTGATGAGTTTCAATAAATCAAATAATTTAAGCTTTATTTAAGGTTAAGACTATATTGATATAAGATTCAAGTTTTAATATATATGTGTAATCAAAATAATTTAGGAGGATTAGTACATTGGTAAATTGGGAAATGAAAAAACTGATTAAATCTAAAAATATGTTTATATCTTTAGGGATATTAATGTTAATACTATCAATCAATATCTTTGTTAAACCTGTTTTAGAGACGGAAAATTATTATATAGATAAAGAAAGAGGGCGTATAGAAGATACAAGAAGTAGTGATGATATAGGTAATTATAAATTTCAAAATAAGATTAATATTTTAAATCAACTTTCAAATCAAAAAGATACAGATGTATTTTCTAAAAAAATTAAGTCAATGTCAAATATCAAACTTTATAATTTAAGTGTGAATCAGTATAAAGATGTTAGTTTTTGGAAGGTGTTTAATTATAGAGCTACAAATACACTTATAAATGTAGGGATGTTAATTACTATCGCTATAATTATCTCAAATATTTATATAGACGAAGTGGTTTCTTCAGTAAGAGATATCATACTATCATCAAAAGAGAAGAAAAAAGCATTAAAGTCAAAAATAGTTGTTGCTTTATTAGTTCCACTAATAATTTATTCTGTTTATTTGATTGGAATATTCATCATAACTTGTATGCAACAAGGTATGCCAACTAATGGAGATTTAGAAGCTTTCAGAATAGTAGATAACATAGCTACTTTGAAATCAAATTTAAGAATAATAAATTATGTGATATCAAATATAGGTATCGAGCTTTTAATGTTTGAAGGATGGGCTATGATAGCCATATTAGGTTCATTTATAAGTAAATCTTCAATAACATCAATAAGTTTTTTTATATTTATTATAGCTATAACTAAGATAATGTCAGTAATTCATGTATTACCTAAAAAATTACTTTTAGTTATTTCTACTGTAAATTATTATGATTTGATATTTGGATTTAATAAAATAATAGGAAATTATCTAGGAGAGATTATGATATTTAAAATGCATATAGATATTGTTAATCTATCAATAGGGTTTTTGATAGCAATATTCGTAGGTGCTATGTCATTATGTTTCTTAGTAATAAAGTCAGATTATATAAGTAAATAAAGGAGAGTTAAGATGAATAAGTTAGAAATAAAAAATCTTTCAAAGATATATGGTAAAAAAGCAGTAAATGATAATATTACAATAACGCTAGAAAATGGAGTTTATGGTCTTTTAGGACCCAATGGAGCAGGAAAATCTACTTTAATGAAACAAATAACAACATTGATAAAACCTAACAATGGCCAAATTCTCTATAATGGTAAGGATATATTTAAGATGGATGATGATTATAGAAACATTTTAGGATACTTGCCACAAGAATTTGGAATTTATAAAAACTTTACAGCAAAACAATTTTTACAGTATATAGGGGCATTAAAAGGTTTAAAGGGAAAAGATTTAGATAGTAATATAGATGAATTATTGGAATTAGTAGGACTTTATGATGTAAGAAATAAGGCTATAGGAAAATTTTCTGGTGGTATGAAGAGAAGAGTTGGCATAGCACAAGTTTTATTAAATAATCCGAAAATAATAGTCCTTGATGAGCCAACAGCTGGTCTTGACCCACAAGAAAGAGCTAGATTTAGAAACTTAATAGCTAAAATATCTAGAGATAAGATAATAATTCTTTCTACTCATATAATTTCAGACATAGAATCAGTTGCAAAAGAAACAATAATGATTAAAAATGGTAAACTTCTAGTGAAAGGAACACACAAAGAAATATTAAGTCACATGGAAAATAAAGTATATCATATTCAAGTTGAAAATGAGTGTGAAATTGATAAAATTCAATCTAAGTATAAGGTTATAAGTATTCAAAGTGATGTTAATTCAATAGTACTTAGAATAGTTTCAGATGATATTCCAACTGAAACTAATACACAAGCAGTTCAAGCAAAATTTGAAGATGTATATATGTTTTACTTTGATTTAGAAGATGCAAAGGAGGTATAGTATAAATGATGTATTTAGTTAAATCTGAAATGATAAAAATATTAAAATCAAAAAGTATTTGGACGGTTTGGTTGTTTCTGCTATTTTTTGGTTTTGTTCTGATTAGAAAATTTGATGTTTTAGATACGTACTCAGATATATTTTACAAGATAGAAGGTTCTATACCTTTAATAGGTTTAGTAATGTTTATAATAACTTCTGGAAATTATACAAAAGAATATGATTCTAATATGACTGGTTTAATAAATACAACTAAAAATGGTAAAAAATCAGTAGTATTATCAAAACTAGTAGCTAATGGTTTAATTTTGTCTATGATTAATATTTCTTTTATACTATTAGTAGGAATTAGAGGATTTAGTTTTTTTGAATTTAAATATTTGGATGAACCAATTAAAAACTTATGGTATTTTGGAAATAGTAATTTAAATCTTACAGTAATCCAAATGTATCTTATTGTTATAGTAACAACTATTTTGGCTTCTTTTATATTTGCACAAATAGGTTTAACACTTTCATCTATATTTAAATCCTCTATAATACCATTTATACTAGGTGGATTGATAATGGCAATACCATATTTTAGCGTAGGTTTTATTCCAGATAAAGCCATAAAATTTATGTCAATAACTCCAAACTGGATTATGATGAGTCAACAAATTGTTAGATACAATGTACCAAATACATTGATAGGTTTATCAATAGTAATCTCAATTACATTAATGATAATATTAACCCAAATAACATATAAAAATTTTACATCAAGTGAAAGATTTTAACCAAAAATAATAGTAACTTTATTTATGTATTAACCTATTTTAAAACAATATAAATAAATTTTTAAGAAAATGTATGCTAATATATAGGTAAATTATAATAGGAGGTTATTTATGGAAAATAGTATTTTAATAATAGATGACGAGGTAGAAATATTAAAACTTTTAGAAACTGTATTAAAGAAAGAAGGTTTTAATAACGTATATACTGCAAAAACTAGAAGAGAAGGATTAGAAATATTTAAAAATATTAACCCTGATTTAATTATACTAGATATTATGTTACCTGATGGAGAAGGTTATGATATTTGTAAAGAAATAAGAAAAAACTCTAATTCTCCAATAATATTTTTGTCAGCTAAAACAGAAGAATTAGACAAATTACTTGGACTTGCAATTGGAGGAGATGATTATGTTACAAAACCATTTAGTCCTAAGGAAGTAGCTTTTAGGGTCAAAGCTCACTTAAGAAGATTAAGTTATTTTAATGAGAGCCAAAATGGAAGTGTGGATTTAGACAATGATAAAGAAAAAATTATATCATTTGGACCATATAAATTAAATGAAAGTAGAGCAGAACTTATAAAAGATGGGCAGTCCATAGGATTATCCGCAAAAGAATTAAAAATATTATCTTTATTTGCACACAATCAAAATCAGATTATAAGTAAAGAGAGATTATGGGATAAGGTGTGGGGAGAAGATTATGTGGGTTTTGATAATACTATAATGGTTCATATAAGAAAGATTAGAGAAAAATTGGAGGATAATCCCTCAAAACCAGAATATATTTTGACAATAAAAGGCCTTGGATATAAATTAGCAGTAAAGGAAGATTAGAGTATGAGATGGAAGATTACTAGAAACTTTATGCTCACAATCGTATTTGTAGTTATATCAGTAGTTATTATAAATATCATTTCTATACTGTATGTTGTTTCAACTAATAGTTTTTTTAAAGCTGTGGACTCTAAAAATAATCCTGAAGAATTTGCACGTTCTTTTGAAAAAGATTTATATGAAAAAAATGGAGTGCTTAGGCTATCAAAGATTGGAATTGATAAACTAGAAAAATCAAATTCTTGGTTACAAGTTTTAAATGATTCAGGTGAAGAAGTCTATGGAATGAACGTACCAAAGGATACTCCTAAAAAATATACGCCATTTCAGATGGTTAATAATTACAAGTATAGAGAAACAAATTACATTAATTTTATTTTAGAAAAAACTCTAAACAAAAAACATTTAAATGTAATAGTTGGTATGCCTAGTAGAGATACATCAAGAATAATTTTAACTTATTCTAATGATAGTATTAAAAATACTTTAAATAAAATCATTATTATAACACTTGTGATTGATGGAATGGTAGCATTGGGTGTTGGCTACTTATTTAGTAGAAAGCTTACAAAACCAATATCAAGTGTGTTATGGAGTGTTGAGACTATGGCCAATGGAAATTATAGTTTATACCTTAAAGATAGAGGTATATATGAAGAAGTGTTTGCAAATATCAATATGTTGGCTTATACTTTAAGAATAAATGAAGCAGAGAGAAAAGAAAATGAAAAATTGAGAGAAGAATGGCTAGCAAATATAACACATGATATAAAAACTCCTTTATCATCTATACAAGGATATGCAGAAATAATCAATGACAAAGATTATGAGTTTGTAGAAGATGAATTACGAGAGTATACGGAAATTATATACAATAAATCTAAGTATATAAAAGATTTGGTTGATGACCTAAATTTATCTACTCGACTAAAAAATAATAATATAGTTTTGAATAAGAAAAAAATAAATTTAGTTGGTTTGGTTAGAAATATAATAGTGGATATTTTAAATGATAATAGATATAAAAATAGGTATATTGAGTTTGAATGTTATGAAGAGTCAATAGAAGTACACGCAGACCCAATATTGTTAAGAAGAGCCATAACTAATCTTATATTTAATTCAATAGTTCATAATAGTGAGGATACTTTGATAGAGATAAAAATTATAAAAAAAGATAATATAGAAATTATAATAAAAGATAGTGGAGTTGGGATAAGTGAAAATGATTTAAAACATATTTTTGAGAAATATTACAGAGGTACCAATACAGGCGAATTGCATAAAGGTTCAGGGCTTGGGATGGCTATTTCTAAAGAGATAATAGAGATTCATAAAGGAAATATCTATGTAAATAGTAAAATTGGAGTAGGGACAGAAATTATTATAGAAATAAATCAAAATTGGGGGAGAATAATATGAATTTTTTTAAAAAAGGAATAAATGGGTTTACTATTAAGATGTTGGCATTAATATTTATGACATTTGACCATATAGCAGCATTTATGCCAGAAACAATGCAAATACCTATTTGGTTTCATTGGATAGGTAGAATATCAGCACCTTTATTTACGTTTATGGCAGTGGAAGGATTTTATCACACTAGTAACAGGAAAAAGTACATAACTAGGTTGTATATTTGGTCTGTTATTATGGCAATAGGAAATCAAATAATTAATAGTGTATTTCCACATCCAGAAGGGGTAATAATTATAAACAATATTTTTTCAACAATATTTTTGATAGCAATTTATTTACAAGCAATAGAATTTATAAAGAAATTTAGAAAAGAAAGAGAAGTAAAATATCTTATTATAGGGTTAGCAATGATAATAGCCCCTATAATATTAGGAATATTTATAATAACTATACTTTTCAAATCATTTAATGAGCTTCTAGCTTTATTTATGACTTTAGTACCAGTACCATTTTTAGTAGAAGGTGGACCAATTCTTATTACACTTGGAATTATTTTTTATTTGTGTAGAGAGAAGAAGCTTAATCTAAGTATCTGCTATATTTTAATGTGTATCTTTGTATTTATAACAATGGCAAATGGAGATTTTAGTTTAAAAAATTCTACTTTACAAAATTACCAATGGATGATGGTTGCTTCTCTACCTTTCATGTTGCTTTACAATAGAGAAAAAGGTAAGAGTATGAAATATTTATTTTATTTATATTATCCAGCCCATATATATGTGTTGTATATTTTAGGGATATACTTAATATAATTTTAAAATATAAAATGTGTGCATTAAAACACTTCTGCTTAAAAATAACATTGGATATAAGTATAATATTACTGGAACTTGAAACTTTTTAATAAAAAATAATAAAACAGAGATTTGATGTATACACTTAATAACTCTGTTTTATTATTTTTTGTAATATATATTTTTATTTATAGATTAGCATTTTCATTATTAATAAATTCCACTATATTTTCATTATCTATTTTATAAAATTAGTCATAACTTTCTCTTCATACTGTGGTTCTTTAATTCCAGATTTCTTACCAACTGAAATACATTTAAGAAGCCATGCCATATTTTCGCCTAAAGTTCGCATGGTTTGTAAGCCTTCTTCATCCTTCATAACATCTTCTGGTGTAAAACCATGTACCTGATTCCAATACTGTGATGATACAATAGGCATATTGCTAATTGAAAAATATTTGTTGAGTTGGTCAAATGTTGCAGTTGCACCACCACGTCTACAGGATACAATTGAAGCACCTAATTTTGTAGCCATGCGACTCCCAGCTATGAAAAATAAACGGTCAAGAAATGAAGTTAATTGACCACTTGCACTAGAAAAATAAACAGGAGAACCAATAATGATACCATCAATATTATCAAGTTCCTCAACTAATTCATTAACCTTATCATCACAAATACATTTTCCAGTTTCGAAACAAGATGAGCAAGCAATACATCCTGGGATTGCTTTTTTACCTAAATACAGTATTTCTGTTTCAATATCATGTTTATTTAATACTTTAGTAACCTCAGTTAATGCTGTATAAGTACATCCACATTGGTTTGGGCTACCATTAATCAATAAAACTTTCATTATAAATTTCCTCCAATAAACTTTATTTAATAGATTTTCACATATATATTACACTTCCTATTATCAAATTGACTTTCAATTATTCTTACACTATAATTTTATTATAAATTATCTTAAAAACAAGTACGCACATTTTTGTTCAATACTAACCAAAAGGAGAGTGTAACATATGGGTATAGATTATATCTCAAATACAGATTTAAGTGAAACAGGATTTAGCTATACACTTTCATTGATTAATGGCAAATATAAAATGATAATTCTTTATTGTCTTGTAGAATTTAAGGTTGTCAGATATAACGCATTAAAGCGTTATATAAATACAATTTCCTATAAAACCTTGAGTTTATCATTGAAGGAATTGGAGGCAGATAACTTGATTATTCGTACTGAATATCCTCAAATACCTCCTAAGGTAGAATATAGTCTATCTGAAAGAGGAAAATCTTTGATTCCAATTCTAGATGCAATGTGTGAGTGGGGAGAGAAGAATAAACTTTAATTTTATATTTGTATGTATTATAAAAAGACTGTAAGTAAATATCTAAACAAATTTACTTACAGTCTTTACTTGAATAACTCTTATTTAAAATTTATAAAAATATTCAAAGAGTCATTATGAAATTTCACCACCAATTTCCTCTATATCATTTTTATAGATAGTACAAGCTTCCACAGCTAATTCTAAACCTTTCACTATTTCTTCTAGAGACATAAAAGGTGTATTCTTTTTATCTATTATCTGTGAAGTCATATATGGTATGTGTATAAAGCCACCTCTTATATTAGGATATTTTTTATCTATCATGTAAAGAATTCCATACATTACATGATTACAAACAAATGTACCTGCAGTGTTTGAAACACTTGCTGGAATTTTATTTTCATTCATATGCTTTACCATAGCTTTTACAGGTAATTTTGAAAAATATGCAGGTTGACCATCTTCTTTTATAACAGTATCTATGACTTGGTTACCTTCATTATCTTTTATTCTAAAGTCATCTACATTTATAGCTACCCTCTCAGGAGTAATATCAAATCTACCTCCAGCTTGTCCAACTGATATTACTATATCTGGATTGTGCTGTTGGATAGCTTTATCTATAGCTTCAACAGATTTTGTCATAACTGTTGGTATAGTTATTTTTATAATTTCTGCGCCATTTATATTATCATTAACCCTTTCAACTGCTTCTTGAGCTGGATTTATTGGTTCTCCACCAAATGGGTCGAATCCTGTTAATAAAATTTTCATTATTCTACCTCCTAATTGTATTAAAATCCTAAAAAATACATTACTAATATGTGAGCTATAATTAATACTAAAGCAACTGGTGCTTGGTATTTTATAACAATGTAGTCGTTTTTGCATTCAAGTAAAGCTGCTGGAACTATATTAAAATTAGCAGCCATTGGAGTAAGTAAAGTTCCACAATATCCTGCTGTTAATGCTAGTGCTCCAATTATAGCAGGATTTCCACCTTGAGACAATACGAAAGGAATTCCAATTCCTGCTGTTATGACTGAAAACGCAGCAAATGCATTCCCCATTATCATAGTAAATATAACCATACCTAATACATACGCTATAACACCAAATAATCTGTTATCAGCAGGAACTACACCAGATATCATATTTGAAATGACTTCACCAACTCCAGCTTGAGTAAATAGAGCGCCTAATGCAACCAAAAGTTGTGGTAACATACTAGCAGGTCCCATTTGCTGAAGTAATCTTGAGCCATCTTGAACTGATGTAGTAGGCTTTGCTTTAGTTATTATAAGAGCTGATATTAATGCAATTATTGAACCCACACCTATTGCGAACTGTGAAGAATTGTCAAAATTAGTAAGGCTCATAGCCACAACTACTGCAGCAAATGCTAATATTAATGAGGGTATAAATATTTTATTTTTAAGTTTATCTGCTTGTTCTTTCCCAAAATTCTCATTTGGTTCTTCATATTTTGCAAATACAACTTGTTTGGAAAGTGTCAAAAAACTAGATAATATTAGAATTATTCCGATTATATTAGCTGGAATCAGTCTACCAAATATGAAGGGTAATGATATCAGTATCCAAAATAATGATGTACCATATTTCTTATTGTTATCTATTGTAGTAAAAGACCTATATGCTATTACAACCATCAGAAAACCCATCAGTGCATAAAAAACTTCTAATGATATATTTATAAAATTTTGCATTTTTATTCCTCCTAAATAAATCTATCTCTTGTGACTCTTATTTAATTTCTTATCATATAAAGTAAATTGAATTGTAGCAACTACAAGTGCTATTACTGCCATGATAATATTGGCCTTTACAATGTTAAGTCCAGTTACATTGTATCCGAACTGAGTCAGTGTAGAAGCTATAAGCAATACTCCACTACTACCTGCAAATAAATTTTGACCATAAAAGTTTCCATAGTTTTCTGATGCAGCAGACAATGCTTTTATAGCTTCTTCATCAGATTCTTTTAGTTCATCACTATTACTTAAACCAGCAGCTTGTGCCATCGGATTAACGAGTGGTCTCACAAACTGAGGGTGTCCACTCATTCTTATTGATAGAGCACCAGCTACTTGTCTAGCTATCATATATATAGTAAGTACTTTTCCTGTTGTAAGTTTCTTTAATTTTTCTATTAAGGAAACAGCTCTTTGTTTCAATCCATATCTTTCTAACACACCAATTACTGGTAATGTTAGTATGAATAATGATACACCTCTGTTTGAAACAAAAGAGTCACCCAGGATTGTAAAGATTTGATTAAAGTCTAATCCTGCAACAATCCCTGTTGCTATGCCTGCTAATAATACAGTAAATAGTGTATCCATTTTAAGTATAAAACCAATTACGACTATCAAGATACCAATTAATTTTATCATGAATTATTCTCCTTCCATTTTTCTATATTTTAAATTTAAATTCGGTTAGTAAGTAAAGATAAACTCTTTTTATAGTATTTGCTTTAATAAGACTATTATTATGAAATTTGAGAAAAAAATAGAGAAGATGTTTAAAATATTAAAATAAATATTTTAAATATCTTCCCTATTTTTTCTTTTGTTCATATTTTATAGATTAAATTATATTAAATCTAAAGTGCTATTAAATTAATATTCTCATTTAAAATAGCAGCTATTTCTTTGGAATTAACTTGTTTGATTGTTTTTATAGAATTAGGATTTTTAGAGTGATTACCTATATGTTTTTCAAACAACATAACATCATGCCAACAATCAAATTTATATCCTGTATTGTGATAAATCCCACATAGTTTGAAACCAAATCTTTGATGAAGTTTTTCGCTTTTTATATTTGGTGACGTAATACTAGCATACAAATTTTGAATATTTTGTAACTTCAATATATCTATGATTGAATTATAAAGAGCAATTCCTATTTTATTACTAATAAATTTCTTATCAACATAAATTGATAATTCAACATTCCATTGATAAGCAGTTCGTTCATTGTGTTCATGAGCATAGGCATATCCAACAATTTTTTTATTAATTAAACAGACTAGGTAAGGATATTTTGAACAGATTTCTTTTATTCTGTTTTTAAAATCATCAATGCTTGGAATGCTATACTCAAAAGTAATTGCAGTATCAGTAATATATGGAGTATATATTTCCAATATTTCTTCTGCATCCATTTCATTAGCAATCCTAATTTCAATATATTTCATAAATATCATCTCCAATATAATAAATGTAGTAGAATTTTCTTATATAATACATAGGTCTAAATAAATATAAGAAAATATTGTATAATATATAATATTGTATAGATATATAACTACTTTATCAATATTTACAAACTTCAGAGTATATTTATAATACTACATTTTAGATAATTTTTTTATCTTGTAAGGAGATTTGAAATAAATAATTTTATTTATTAAGATTTCTTAAAAAATCGTCTATACTATCTTGTGATATTTTAAAACTGTCATAATTACCTTTTGAAACCGACTTCATAATAAGCTTATCTAAAAATTTCATCTTTTCTAATCGAGCTTCACTACCAAAAATTCCAATTGCATTTGCATTTTCTAATAAAGATGCTGGAAAGTTTGATTTTAGATATTTATCTGCCTGTTCAGAAAATCCACAACAAAGGAATACACCAACTCGTTTTTTGTTTAATAATTCTATATTATCATTACACAATATACGAATCTTTTTTGAAACTGAACCAACATATATAGAACTTCCAATAATAATTGTATCAAATTTTGATAATTCAATTTTAGGATTACTATCATTGATATCAAAAATAGTGATATTGTCTGATAGTTTATTTTTTAGTATGTTTGCACAGTCTTTCGTACAACCATATTTACTTGAGTATATAATAATAGTATTCATATTTAGTCTCCCTTTCTCAAAGCATTTTCTACAGCCTTTCGTATAGTATCACTGCTATAAGTCGCAGATGTTATAGCATCTACTTCTAAAGATTGTTGTTCAACTATATTTTTTATGATTTTTTCACCAGGTTTACCTAAAAGAGTGTCATGTTCTAGTATCTTAATATTTTTAATTCTGCCATTATTAACTTCAACAGATACAGTAGCCTTCACAAGTTTATTATCAGCACTTCCTGTATAAATACCATTTTTCACATTAGCAGGGTTTATATTTTTTACCACTAATTTTTCTGGCTTTAAGTTAGTTATAATCAAAATAATAATGCATATAAACACAAGAAATAGGATTATAGATATTTTAAAAACTTTTTTCTTCTTATTAGTTTCATTGTGGTTTTTCATTGTAAAGCCCTCCTACTAAAATATCTAAGAAATTCTCTATAATTTGAGTGAAATTATGTAAGGAATACAATTGATTTTCAACAATACATAAAATAAATCCTAATAGTGCACTTATAAGCATCCATGAAGTTTTATCTACGTTTTGTTTAAATATACCCTGCTCAATTCCAAGGAAAAGAAGCTCATCTAGTATTTCTATACCATTATTAGTAGGTTCACTATTTGTACTTTCAGATGCAAATATAATGTTCATCCTACTATGCATAATAGCTTTTGACATTTCAGGTTCACTTGAAAGAGTCTTTATAAAACTAGTCATAATTTCTATGATTTGCTTATCTATTGGGAGAGATGAGCAATTATGTATAATATCAATAGCATTACTTTCTACAGTGTTATAAAGTTTTTTTGTCATATCGCTGATAATCTCTGCCTTGTCTTTGTAGTAAAGGTAAATTGTAGTTGGAGAATAATCTATTTTTGAAGCAATTTTTCTTATTGATAAATTTTCATATCCATATTGATTGATAATTTCTATGCTAGCATCCATAATTTTTTTCTTCATTTCTGCTTTTTCATTTTCACGTCTTGCTTTAATACTCATATAATCACCTCATAACTTAACAGTGTTAATTTAATTTACAATGTAATTATATGCTTTATATTTAATATTGTCAATAAACTATGAATAATATAATTTAATAAATTTTTATAGCTGAAATCTTTAAGTTATTAATTGTAATAGTTCAACTATTGTTGTATAATAATAATCGGTTTAAAAGTGCCACATTTTGTTAAAGTTAGCTTATAATTTTAAATAAACTTTAACAAGACACATCAAAATATAATAAATTCTTTTATACTACAAAATTCATTTTGTAGTTATTAAATCAGATGGAACTTTTTTGTAGGTCTACAATAAATAGACTAAAACAATACTAACATCTGTACTTGTTCGAGAACTCCAAGTATAAAAAACTAAGGAATTATATAGTGGCAGTATATAATTAATACCCTTAGACACACCTTTTTGAAAGTGGAAAAAAGATGTGTAGTTCTCCTCGACCACAAATCAAGGAGGATAAAAGTATGGAAAAAAGAAAAGTAATAATTGATTGTGACCCAGGAATTGATGATTCTTTGGCCATTCTTCTAGCTTTAAACTCACCAGAGCTAGAAGTACTTGGAATTACCACATGTTGTGGAAATGTTCCAGCAAATGTAGGTGCAGAAAATGCACTAAAAACACTTCAAATGTGCTCTTCACTAAATATACCAGTATATAAAGGAGAGGAAGCACCACTAAAAAGAAAACTTGTAACAGCTCAAGATACACATGGAGAAGATGGTATTGGAGAAAACTTTTATCAAAAAGTGACAGGAGCTAAAGTAAAAGATGGGGCAGTAGATTTTATAATAAATACTTTACGTAATCATGAAAAAGTATCAATAATAGCACTTGCACCACTTACAAATATAGCTAAGGCACTTATGAAAGATAAAGAAGTCTTTGAAAATCTTGATGAGTTTGTGTCTATGGGAGGAGCATTTAGAATTCATGGAAATTGCTCTCCAGTAGCAGAGTTTAACTATTGGGTAGACCCACATGGAGCGGATTATGTTTACAAGAATTTATCTAAAAAAATTCACATGGTAGGTTTGGATGTAACTAGAAAAATTGTACTTACTCCTAATATTATTGAGTTTATAAATAGACTTGATGAGAAAATGGCAAAGTATATAACTGAAATAACTAGGTTTTATATTGATTTCCATTGGGAGCAGGAAGGAATAATTGGCTGTGTGATAAATGACCCTCTAGCAGTAGCATACTTTGTAGATAGAAGTATTTGTAAAGGATTTGAATCATATGTAGAAGTCGTAGAAGATGGTATAGCTATGGGTCAATCTATAGTGGATTCTTTTAATTTCTATAAAAAATATCCTAATGCAATTGTTCTAAATGAAGTTGATGAAAAGAAGTTTATGTATATGTTTTTGAAGAGGCTTTTCAAAGGTTATGAAGACATTATAGACTCTGTGGAAGGAGTGATATAGTGTGAAAAGAAAAATATGTGTAAAAACTATTACACTTATAGCTTTTGGTATCTCTATAAATATAATAGGGGCGTTTATAGCTATGGGGTTAAGATTACCTATATACTTAGATTCAATAGGAACTATAATGATAGCATCGCTTTTAGGTCCTAAATACGCTGTAGTTACAGGTGTGTTTGGAAGTTTAATAAGTGGAATTACATTTGATGTGTATTCTCTTTACTTTGCACCAGTTCAGATATCAACAGGTTTACTTGCTGGAATAGCATTTAAAAAGAATTTTTTAAATGGATTAAAAACTCCATTAGGGGTATTGTTATTTGCTATTCCAACCTCTATAATAAGTTCAATAATTTCAGCTTTTCTCTTTGGAGGTATGACATCATCAGGTTCTTCCTACATAGTACAAATTTTGAAAGTATTAGGATTAGGAGATGTATTTAGTGTATTTGTAACTCAAGTATTAACAGACTATGCAGACAAATTGGTAGCAGTTGTTTTAGTGAATTTAGGATTAAATGCGGTTCCAAAAACTTTAAAACTATCATTGACTGGAGGAAGATAGAAAAAATGGATAGATATAGTGAAATAACAAATAAAAATCAAAGAGAAATTGTTTTACTTAAAGGATTTCCTTGTATATGGGGAAAGTGTTCTTTTTGTGATTATATAGATGATAATTCTAATTTAGAAGAAGAAATGAACAGGTTAAATATAGAGATTTTGAAAAATATAACTGGAAAATATGGAGTTCTTGAAGTCATAAACTCTGGTAGTTGTTTTGAATTACCAAAAGATACTTTAGCAGAAATAAAATGTATTATAAAAGAGAAGAAAATAAAAAAATTATTTTTAGAAAGTCATTGGTCTTACAAAAATAGGATTAAAGAGATGAGAGACTATTTTGGAATTCCTATAGTATTTAAAATTGGAGTTGAGACTTTTGACAATGATTTTAGAAATAACGTTTTAAATAAAAATGCAAAATTTAAAACACCACAAGATGTAAAAGACTATTTCGATTCACCTTGTATTATGGTAGGAATTGAAGGTCAAACAAAAGAGATGATAGATAGGGATATAGAGATTATATCAAATGATTTTGAAAAAGCAACTGTGAATGTTTTTATAAATAATTCTTCAAGTATCAAAAGGGATGAAGAGTTAGTTAAGTGGTTCACTAATAAATATAAATATTTAGATGAAAATCCAAATATAGAGGTTTTATATAATAATACAGATTTTGGTGTTGGAGATTAGTAAAGTTTTTAAGTCTGTATTATATTGTAGTAAATATTAATTTAGTTTAAACTTTAACTTAAAAAATTTAGTATATTTTTAAAAAGGCTTCTGATACTTGGAAGCTTTTTTTTATGTACTTTTATGTTACAATAAGGAAAAGGAATTAAGGAGTAAATAAATGATGTTTAATAGGGAAAAATGGAATAAATTAGAGTATAAGAAGCTCCTAGAATATATGAAATCTATACAAGATATCAAGTACAGAGATTTTAATAAAAAGCTCATACCAAATACAGAAAATATAATAGGTATTAGGGTTCCTAATTTGAGAGAGTTATCTAAAGAAATAAGTAAAGGAAATTGGAAGGAATTCTTAAATGTATCAGAGGATACATATTATGAAGAAACTGTATTACAAGGTATGGTAATTGGTAATATAAATAGCACATTTGAAGAGACTCTATATTATATAGAAAGGTTTATACCTAAAATTAATAATTGGTCAGTTTGTGATGGATTCTGTTGTGGCTTGAAATGTACAAAAAAATATAAAGAAAACATGTATGATATACTTAAAAAATATGTTTATTCAGAAAATCCATGGGAAATTAGATTTGCATTAGTTATGTTTTTAATATATTATGTTGATGATAAACATATTGAAGAAATCTTTGAATGTTGTAACAATATACAAAGTGAAGAATATTATGTTAAAATGGGAATGGCGTGGTTGCTATCAATTTGTTTTATTAAATATGAAGAAGAAACATTTCTCTATATAAAAAATAATAACTTAGATGATTTTACGTATAATAAAATGTTGCAAAAAATAATTGAATCTAATAGGGTAGATTCAGAAAAGAAAAATATAATAAGGGGCATGAAGAGAAAGACAAGAAGATATTGACGGAGGAGTATTAATGAATAACAACGAGGAAAGAATTGACAAATTTTTAGAACTTCAAAGTAAGGGGATTAAGTTTACAGAGATAGCTCAAAATCTAAAAATTAGTCAAAGTACTTTAAGAAATTTTTTAAATAAAAAAGGATATAAATCAGAAAAAGGTAAATACATATTAAAAGACGAATTAAATTATAATGAAAATCTGGATAAGAAAAACTTGGAAGAAGAAAATTTAAAAAAAAATATAAGTAATAGAAAAAAAGTAAGCACCAAAAAAAAGAATTCTAATGAAAAGGTTTTGAGTAAAGGCATTGAACAAATCAAGTTTAATGATACTGATTTAAAAAATACAAAGTCAAAAAAAAATGTTAAGCCTAAAAAAGATAGAAAAATAAATATAACTCAGGAAGACTTAGATAAGCTTTGTGAAGTATATGATTGGTATTTAGAAGTAAAGGATTATAATATAAAGCCAAAAAAAATATCTAATAAAAAAGATGTACATATAGATGATGAATCCATAGATGAATTAAAAACAACAAGAATACGTATAGATAAAGAAACATGGAATGATTTTGAAAGGCTTTGTAGTAATTCAAACTTTGAAAAGCATCAAATACTCACACAAGCATTGAAAGAATTTATGAAAAAGTATAAAAATCTACTATAAAATATTACTATATGAGGTGCTTAATATGAATAAGATAATAAAAAAATCAATTTTTTTAATGATTATATTAACAATATTTGTTTTTACACTTACAGCATGCGAAAAAGATGAACAACCTGATTCAGCTGATATTCAATCTGAAGATAAGGAAGATTCAGCTGGTATTCAAGTTGAAGATAAGAATGAGGTAAAAATAGATGAGGAAAATGCAAAAGTATTAAATATAGGTAAATCAGAGATTATAAATGTAGATGAAGGTGATAAAGTAGACACATCCACAAAGATAGAAAATAATTCGACATTTAATATATCAAATATTGAATTAGTATATAATGAATATGATGAGAATAAAAAAATTATTTCCTCAGATAGTAAGGCTTTGTTGGATATGACTCTAATGCCTGGTAAAGTTGCTTATGTAGAGTGTGCGCACAAAACTTTTACAAAGAGTGTGGAAGTTTATGCATATGAGTATGAAGCAGAAGGTAAGATTGTGTATATTAATTTAAAAGAAAATGATATTAATATAAGAAATAACAATATTAAGCTAGAAAATAGTAGTCAGTATGAGGTATTATCTACATCAGAACTTAAAAAAGTAAATGAATCAAAAGAGGGAATCACATATCAAATAAAAGTAAAAAATTCATCATCAAAAGATTTAGGAAATATTATCCTTAAGACAGCAGAAGTTAATGAAAATGGAGAATATTTAGTGGTAAATCGTATACCATCATATAAAATTTTAAAGGCTTCAGAAGAGACAGATATAGATATACTATGTTCAACAAAAGCAAAAAGTGTTGAAATAGTGGGATACACATACGATGATATAAAAGAAAAAGCCAATGTAGATATTGACTTAAAATCTCATAAAGTTAAGATAGACAAATAAAGGCAGGGGATATTTATGAAGGTTTTGATAGTTGAAGATAATAAAATACTTTTAGAAAGTGTAGTAGAAGAACTTAGTAAGCATTTTGAAACTGAAAAATGTGAAGATGGAGAAGAAGCTTTATACTTAGTTAATCAAAATATATATGATTTAGTTATTTTAGATTTAATGCTTCCTAGCATAAATGGAATTGATATTTTAAAAAGAATGAGAGTTAATAATATAGACACACCTGTGCTTATATTGACAGCCAAAGAAGCATTAGATGATAAAGTAGAAGCATTTACCATAGGAGCTAATGATTATTTAACAAAACCTTTTTATATGGAAGAATTAGTAGCAAGAGTGTATGCTATATTAAGAACTAATGGAAAAATAAAAGAAAGAAATGGAATAGAATTTAAATCTTTATATTTGGATACATTAGAAAAAAGAGTATATATTGAAAAAGAAGAAATAAAGTTACAAAATAAGCAGTTTAACTTGCTTGAATATTTTGTCTTAAATAAAGGTTCAATTTTATTAAAAGAGCAGATTTATGATAGAATATGGGGAATTGATTCAGATGCAACCATTGAAATAGTTGAGGTATATGTAAGTAATCTAAGGAAAAAACTCAGTAAATATGGATATGATAAGTATATTAAAACTAAACGTAAGGTAGGATATATATTCGATGATAAATAAGAATGTATTCACTAGTACTAAAAATCATCTAATAAAAATGTATATTGTTGTAGTGGGTAGCTTTTTAATAATATTTTCTATATTTATATATTCATATTTTAGAGGATTAACATATAGTGGAATTGATAGTGAGATAAATGAGGAGCTTGAATATATAGTTTCTCAATTTAAAAGAACCTCGTTTTTAAATCCAATAAGACTTAAAGACCCAAAAGATATGGTCTACGTGTATGAGGATGGTAGAATAAGTTACTATACTCAAAATGAGTATTTTGATGAGTTACTTCCAGATAGAAGATTGGATAAGAAAAATTCATTTTTTAAATATACAGAAAATGGATATACCTTTAGAGAATTAAATGTAGATGTAGGAAGATATCAAATACAGATAATTAGAAATATCGACTCTGAGATGAACTCTTTAAAGCAACTTACATCCGTTCTTATAATTGGTATACTGATTTCTGTAATAATTACTTACTTTGTTGCTGTGTATCTTACTAGAAAAGCTTTAATTCCAATAGAAACTGCATGGAGAAATCAAGCTAAGTTTATACAAGATGCTTCTCATGAATTAAGAACGCCAATAACAATAGTTTCATCAAAATTAGAAAGTATGTTAAAATCCCCAGAGAGTACAGTAAATGATGAAGTTGAAACAATAGCTACTGCAATGAAAGAGACAAGAAGGCTTAAAAAAATGATAACTGATTTATTGTCTCTTACTAAAGAAGATTCCATTGTTAAAGTCAACTTGGAGGAAGTAGATTTAGAAAGATTGCTTGAGGAAATATCAGAAGATTATATTGATATTGCAGAATTTCAGGAAAAAAAATTTGTATTTAATTCTGAGCTTAAGAATAAAGTTATAATAACGGATAAAAATAAATTAAGACAGCTTATATTAATTTTTATTGATAATGCTTTTAAATACACAAAACAAGGTGATGAGATAGTATTAGAATTAAAAGAAGATATAGAAGATGAAGTAACTTTATTTATAAGAGATACTGGTATAGGTATAAAAAAAGAAGAAATACCTCTTATATTTGATAGATTTTTTAGAAGTGAAAATGTAAGAAATAAAGATTTAGAAGGGTCTGGAATAGGTCTTTCAATAGCTCGTATGATTAGTTTGAATTTGGATATTGATATAAATGTAACTTCAGAGATAGGTATTGGAACTACATTTGAATTATCGATACCACAAAAGTTAAAATAATAAAAATATAAAAAGCTGTTTTTAGAAATAAAGAATGGGTATACTAATTAGTATAAAATAAAATATAAAAAGACCCTATAAAAGTAAAATTATATTTATGAATTTCATAGTATAATTGTATAGGGATAATTAAAGTTTATAGGAGGATTAAAAAAATGGCAAAAGTTATAAATACATCTGAATTTAGAAGTAGTGTTGAAGGTAGTAAAGGAGTAGTTGTAGTGGATTTCTTTGCAACTTGGTGTGGACCTTGTAACATGTTAGGGCCTGTATTTGCAGAGTTAGGTGAAGAAATGAAAAATGAAGCTAGATTTGTAAAAGTTGACATAGATGAGAGTTTAGAAATAGCTCAACAATTTAGTGTATCTACAGTGCCAACTATGATTATATTTAAAGATGGAGAACCAGTAGAAACACTAATTGGATTTATGCCAAAGAACAAAATTGAAATGAAAGTAAAATCATATTTATAAAAAATGGGTGAGTGTTATGAGATATGATATAGCTATAATAGGTAGTGGTCCTGCTGGATTATCTGCTGCTATAAATGCAAAAATAAGAAATAAAACAATTATCATGTTTGGTAGTGATAATTTAAGTAATAAGCTTGTTAAAGCTCCTTCAATAGATAATTATTTAGGTTTTTATGATATAAGTGGAGATGAATTAAAAGACAAGTTTAAATCGCATATAGATAGTATGGATATTTCAATTGAAAATAAGAGAATAAATAATATTTATGCTATGGGAGAATACTTTGCAATAATGTCTGGAAATGATATGTATGAAGCTACTACTGTAATTCTTGCCACTGGTGTAGAATACACTAGACCAATTAAAGGCGAAGAAGAATTTCTAGGCAGAGGAGTAGGGTATTGTGCTACATGTGATGCACCACTTTATAGAAATAAAAAGGTGGCAGTTATAGGATATAATGAAGAATCTAAAGAAGAAGCAAATTTTTTAAGTGAATTAACTTCAAAAACTTATTTTATACCTATGTACAAAAAAGAGAATCTTATGAGAGGTTCAGATAACTTAGATGAATCTATTGAAGTTATACATGATAGACCCGTACAAATAGATGGAGATAAACTTGTAAACAAAATATCTTTTAAAGAAAACCACATTGAAGTTGATGGAGTATTTGTTATAAAGGATAGTACAGCTCCAAGTTCATTGATTCCTGGAATAGAAATTGAGGGTATCCATATTAAAGTTGATAATGATATGAAAACTAGTATAGATGGATGCTTTGCTGCTGGAGATTGTGTTGGAAAACCATATTCTTATATAAAAGCAGCAGGTCAAGGACAAATAGCAGCTTTAAATGCTGTTTACTATTTAGATAAATTAAAGAGAATTTAATATTTATACTGAGTAACTTTTTAAACATATTTATAAAAAACTGCTTTAAAATAATAAAATTATTTTAAAGCAGTTTTTTATTTATTAATTCTTATTATTTAAATTATCTTAAATGTATTTTTAAGTATATTTATTTGAGAAATTTCTAAAATTATAATAATAAATATCTAAATTATTTATAATATATCCCAAAATTTAAAAATAATGGTTGAAAAATCTAATTAAGAGTACTATAATTTAATTAAGTAATTACTTAATCAAAAAGAGGTATTTATGGAAAATTTGGTTAAAATATTTAAAGCATTGAGTGATGAAACTAGAATTAACATACTTATATTAGTATCTAAGAGAAATATATGCCAAAAAGGAATTTCTAAATATCTAGGAATTTCAGATTCTGCTGTTTCACAACATATAAAAATATTAAAAGATGTTGGAATAATAACAGGGCATAAAGAAGGATACTACGTTTTATATCATATTAATAAAGAATCATTTAATATATGTGTAGATTTTATAAACTCTATGTTAAGTAATTCTAGTGAAAGCTTTATAGATGTATTTGATATAAATACAATACATCTAGGATGTAGTAAAGAGTGTAAATCTATTAAAAAATGTTGTAAGAGAAGGGAGAAATAGTAATGAAAGTATGTATACCAGTAGAAGAGAATAAAGGATTGGATAGTAAACCATATGGTCATTTTGGTTCTGCTCCAATTTTTGTTGTGTGTGATTTAGAGAGTGGAGAAGTTAAATCTCTAGATAATGGAGATTTAGGGCATGAGCATGGAAAGTGTCAACCACTAAAAGCATTATCAGGCACAGTTGTGGATGCAGTAGTAGTTGGAGGAATAGGACAAGGTGCTATAGTTAAATTAAATGGTATGGGAATCAAAGTTTATAGAGCAGAAGCAGATACTATAAGTGCTAATCTAGACTTACTTAAAAATGGAAAATTAGTAGAATTTCCATCAAATCATACTTGTTCACATGATGGATGTGGACATCATTAAAAATAAGATAGCTGATGAAGCATATGCTTCATCAGCTATTTTCTTTTTTGATAAATAAAGTTTTGCATTTCAAATTTTCAAATTTAGGTTTTCATGATTTTCTGGTGGATTTTAAAGTTTATAAGTATACTAAACTAGATTTTTTTTGTATGTTGCTCTATATAGTTAATATCATTTAGTATGTCATTAAGTTCTTTATTAAGTGTTTTCAAATCATCACCATCCACATTGTAGTTTAAAAATAGCTCCTCTACATTATCAATGATAGAATTAACTTTCCTAGTAACTTCAACAAATGTTTTGAAGTTACTACTATTCTTAGCATTTAAAAATTTGTTTAAATCCTTTGATATAAATGACACTATTTCATATTCATCGTTAAACAGACCTCTACCAATAGGATATGGTTCAATTCTTTGTAAAAAATATTGATCTTTAGCATTAATATTATAAGTATAAGATATTTCCCAATTGTCTCCTAAATCAAACTTGATAAAATATAATGTACTACTTACTTTTGATATTTTTGTTGCTCCAAGTTGCCTTAAAAGAACTTCAATTGAATCTCCTTGAACAGTATTAATATTCATATATACACATCCCCTTTAGTATTATTATACTATATTTTTAAAAATTTTATAATTAAATAAAAAGTTGATATAATAATAGATATAATCATAAGCGGGAAACCTATCTTAAAATACTCTTTAAAAGATATAGGATGCCCATGTTTATTACCTATACCTGCTAGTACAACATTGGCAGATGCTCCTATCAATGTACCATTTCCTCCAAGACAAGCTCCAAGAGATGTCGCCCACCATAATGGCATAACATCAATTCCTTCAGCTTGCATAGTCAAAATAAGAGGAATTAATGTTGCAACAAATGGAATATTATCTAAGAAAGAAGAAACTATTGCTGATAACCATAATATTAATAACATTGTAAAGACAAGATGGCCTTCTGTAAGTCCAATCAATGCTTGAGCTAATTTGTTTATTATGCCAACTTCTACTAATCCACCAACTACTACAAACAAGCCCATAAAAAATAAAATTGTAGACCATTCAATACCAGCCATAATTTCATCTACATCTTGTTTTCCTATAAGAAGCATTATAGATGCTCCTGTTAGTGCAACAACAGAAGAGTCTATGTGTATTGTACTGTGAAACATGAAACCAAAAAGTATAAATGCTATTACTATAAGACTTTTTATAAGTAATGGTTTATCTTTGACAGATTTTTTTTCATCGAGTTTTAATATTGTATTTTTAGCTTTGTCATCTACAATAAGTTGTTTGCCATAAATAAATTTGAAGCATATTATAGTTACAATAAGTATTACTATAACAGCAGGGCCTAAATTTATTACAAAATCCATAAAACTAAGATTAGCAGCACTACCAATCATAATATTTGGAGGGTCACCTATAAGAGTAGATGTTCCTCCTATATTGGAAGCTAAAATTTGTGTTATTAAAAAGGGAACTGGATTAAGTCCCAATATTTGTGTGATAACTATAGTCATTGGACCAATAAGTAAGACAGTGGTAACATTATCTAATATAGCAGATAAAATAGCCGTTATAATAGCAAAACAAATCATTATTTTCCACGGGTCTCCTTTGGCTTTCTTTGCAGTCCAGATAGCTATGTATTCAAATAGCCCTGAGTTTTTGACAACAGCGACAAATAGCATCATACCAACTAATACACCAATAGTGTTGAAATCTATATGGCTCAATCCTTCATCAAGTGTAAGTATATTGAAAATTATCATTAATAGTGCACCACCAACAGCTGCTACAGATCGGTTTACCTTCTCTGTAATAATAGCTGCCATAACTATTAAAAATATACATATAGCTATTATTTGTTGAAATTCCATAATATAAGTACCTCCATTTGTATTATTTTGTGCCTAATGCTAGTACTATATATAGTATTACTTTTTTATTGTTTTTTCAATGGATGCATAAAAGTATATTATTTAACAAAGTTTCTGAGAAATTGACAGAATTTAAAGAAAATTTTTGTTATTTAAATAAATTTTAAAATAATTTCATTAGTAATAATATTAAACGACAAACAAAAAAATATACTATTAGAAATAGAATTTATTGTATTTAGAAGTAATTATAAAATATTAAATATATCTATATTATAAAAACAATAAAAAAAAATTGATTTTGAATATAAAACTGCAATATATTAAAAAAATTATTCATTTTAAACCTTGTAATTTGATTTTATAAATATTATAATTAAATTAATGAATTTTTAACAAGGAATTATTCATTTTTTTGATTTTAAGATTTATTAAGAAAACAAAACTAAATAGGGGGTAATTAATATAATGGATTTTTTAAATGGTATTTTAACAGGCATTAATAATGCAGTAGTATTTGTAAACAATTACTTATGGTCGTATATCTTAATTATAATGTTGGTTGTAATTGGTATTTACTTTACTATTAAAACAAATTTTGTACAATTCAGATATTTTATAGAAATGTTTAGACTTCTGGGTGATGGTACAGCAAATAAAAGTGCAAAAAAGGAAGGGAAGATATCTTCATTCCAAGCATTTTGTATAAGTACATCTTCAAGAGTTGGGACTGGAAATATAGCTGGAATAGCAATTGCAGTAGTGGCAGGTGGTCCTGGTGCTGTATTTTGGATGTGGCTTATAGCATTAATTGGTTCTGCTTCTAGCTTTGTTGAGAGTACATTAGCTCAGATTTACAAAGTTAAAAATGGTCAAGCTTTTAGAGGTGGTCCAGCATATTATATGGAGCAAGGTCTAAATAAGAAATGGATGGGAGTTTTATTTTCAATACTTATAACTATATGTTATGGTTTTGTATTCAATGCAGTTCAAGCAAATACTGTTTCGCTTGCATTTAATAATGCATTTGGAATAAGTAAAATGGCTATGGGAATAGGTCTTGGAATTTTAACTGCAATAGTTATTTTTGGTGGAGTACATAGAGTTGCAAAAGTTTCTGAGATAATAGTTCCTGTATTTGCAGGATTATATATATTGGTTGCTTTAGCTATAGTTGGAATGAATATAACAGAGATACCAAAAATTATAGCGTTAATAGTTGAAAGTGCATTTGATTTTAAAGGAATGGCAATTGGTACTTTTATGGGAGTTGTAATGACTGGAGTGAAGAGAGGTCTATTCTCTAATGAAGCAGGTATGGGTAGTGCTCCTAATGCTGCTGCAACAGCACATGTAACTCATCCAGTAAAACAAGGTTTAATTCAATCTTTAGGTGTTTTTACTGATACTATAATCATATGTAGCTGTACAGCATTTATGGTATTATTATATTCAGATTATGCTAGTAGTGGGGCAACTGGAATTGAATTGGCTCAAGAAGCTTTAACTCATCATATAGGACCAATGGGGAACATATTTATAGCAGTTTGTATATTCTTATTTGCATTTAGTTCTATAGTAGGTAATTACTATTATGGAGAATCAAATATGGAATTTATGAGTGGAAGCAAGACTAAACTTAATATATTTAGAGTTTTCGTTGTAGGTATGGTTTTATTTGGTTCTCTTACTCAAGTAGAAGTAGTTTGGAATCTAGCAGACTTATTTATGGCATTGATGGCTATAATAAACTTAATCGCAATATCGCTTTTAGGAAAGTATGCATTTATCGCTTTAAAAGATTATACAAGTCAAAAAAAATCTGGAATAAAAGACCCTGTATTTATTGCAGATGAAATAGAAGGTTTAGAAAATGTATCAGAGTGGCACAAGGAATTACCAGAGGAAAATTTAGGATAAGAAATCACAAAACTATTTTGATAGATTGAAGTACACGTAAGTTATATAAATAAAATATTTAATTAATTTATATTACTGGAATTTTTAATTCCAGTAATATTTTTTATTATATAGTTTATTTTTTAAAATAGTTTACTTACTATAAATTTTTTCCTAAGATTTATTTTCTCTAAAATGTTATATAATTAAATCTTGTAAATTGTATTCAAAACTTTCTAGGTGATTACAAAATAATCTAAACTCTTCTATAGTTTTGATTTCTTGTAAATTTCTCAAATCTATCATTATATTACTGTATTTATGCAACATAAAACTCATATCATATATTTCACATTTAACAAATCCATCTTGATAACTGTACTTATAAGGTTCATATTTTGAAAAATTTGACTCAAAGTATTTTATTTTAGCATAGCACAATTTGTGTATGTTGAACAAAAGAGCCAGAACAGATTCTTTAACTGCAAACTTGTGTGTGAAGTATTTTATAGTGTGGTATTTACCATGTTTAAACTCCCAAATTAAATTCTCATTTAAAGTAAGAGAATATTTTTCTATAAGGTTACGTTTATCTGGTGTTAAATCTTGTATTGAATATGTTTTCATAATTTATTCTCCTTATAAATATTTAATAAGTACATATTAAATCATAGTATTTTATTGCCACTTACTCTTAATTATATTGTATTGTATATTAAAAAAATAATAAAATAGATAATTAGTATAGTATTAATCTATGTTATAAATAAAAACAATAGCCTTAATAGTAATATATATATCTTTGTGGTATTTTATATTTAGAGTCGTATTTATAATTATTTTAAGATTTTTAAAGTAACTTTGATGATTAATTTATATCTTAGAGGGGGTATGCAAATTGTTCAATAAGAAGGAATATATTGTTGTAGTATGCCATGATTGTTTTATTTTTTATAATAAAGATAATGACCTAAAAGAGAGTGTATCATTTTCAATACACCCCATTCCAAATGTGCCTTTTTATTATTATCTATTTGAAGGAGAAACTGAAAAATTTATTAGAGATATACAAGCAAAAGTTTCTATTAAGAAATCAGCTTTGTATATATTAATTCCAGATGATGCATTAAGTATAGACATAAAAATATTGCAAGAATTTTTTATGCAGTTAGGATGTCGCAAAATAATTTTTTCTAAACAAAATATTGTTTTGAGTAATTGTGAAGAAAATTATATTTCCATATCCTTTACAAGTAGAGCAATTGCCATTTCATATGTAAAAAACGGAGGAGCTGAAGCAGTAGATTTTTTTGATTACAATGAGATTGATTTTAAGAATCTGTCTTATATCATTAAAAACTTACATAATGATTGTGTATATTCTGGTTTAAAAATATATGTGAATAATATAGGAAGCTCTAATAATTATGAAGATATTGGAGAGATAGTTCAGGTAGATGATATTATAAATAATTTCAAAAAACTATATATTGAAAAAAATACATCAAGATAGAATTGTTAGTATATAAAAGTATACAGGTTTTATATATTCTAATGGGTAGGAGGTTAGATATATTATATTTGAAATTATTAAGTACCAAAAGAACAAATATGTTTTGTCCTTTTGGTATTTAGTATTTTATGTTATTTAGACAGATTTTAATATTTAATCAATACTACTATTTAATAATGATATTGTTTAATCTAGAGATTTAAATAAATTTACCATTTCTAATGCACTCATAGCGCAATCATAACCTTTATTCCCAGCCTTTGTACCTGCTCTTTCAATGGCTTGTTCAATATTTTCTGTAGTTACGATTCCAAAAATAACAGGCAATTCATTGTCTAAAGATACTTTTGCTATACCCTTAGATACTTCGCTACATACATAATCATAATGAGATGTAGCTCCTCTTATAACACATCCTAAACAGATTATAGCATCATACTTACCACTTTTAGACATTTTTTGAGCAACAAGAGGGATTTCAAAAGCTCCAGGTACCCAAGCTATTTCTATATTTTCTGGAGAAACATCATGTCTTAAAAGGCAATCTTCAGCACCTGATAAAAGTTTTGATGTTATAAATTCATTAAAACGAGAATTTATTATACCTATCTTTAAATCTTTTCCAATAAGTTTTCCTTCATATATCATTTTTTATTTCCTCCAATTTTATTTATGTTATAGATTTATATTTATAAATATATTTAATATTAATTGCAAATAATTACTTAGTAGAAAAAAGCGTATTAATAACTTATATAATATCCAATAGATGTCCCATTTTATCTTTTTTAGTTTTTAGATATAGCTTATTAAAGTCATTAATCTCTTCGTTAATAGGAACTCTATTGTTGATTTTTATTCCATATTTCTCTAACTGATTTATTTTATCAGGATTATTACTTAAAAGGCTTATACTTTTTATGTTTAAATTTTTTAATATTTGAGCAGCCATATAAAAATCTCTCATATCTTCTTCAAATCCAAGCATTAGATTTGCTTCTACAGTATCATAACCTTCTTCTTGAAGTTTATAAGCTTTAATTTTATTTAAAAGACCAATACCCCTACCTTCTTGTTTCATATAAATTAAAACACCATTTCCATTTTCTACGATTTTCTTCATAGAAGATTCTAATTGTAATCCACAATCACATTTTAAAGAGTGGAACACATCGCCTGTTAAACATTCAGAATGAAGTCTAACTAGAGTATTTTCTTTATTTATATTTCCATAAGTAAGGGCAATATGTTCTTCATTTGAATATGTATCTTTATATCCTATGATTTCAAAGTTACCATATTTTGTTGGAAGGAAAGCGCTAGATACCTTTTCTATAGTAGTTTCATTTGTTTTACGATATTCTATAAGGTCTTTTATAGTGATAATTTTCAGATTATGTTTTTCTTTAAAAATCATTAAATCATCAACTCTTGCCATTGTACCATCATCTTTCATTATTTCACATATAAGACCAATTTCTTTAAACCCTGCAAGTCTAGCTAGGTCTACAGAAGCTTCTGTATGTCCATCTCTAACAAGGATTCCACCAGTTTTTGCTATTAGAGGAAAAATATGACCAGGAGTTTTGAAATCCTTACTTGTAGAATTCTCATCACAGAATAATTTTACAGTTTCAGCTCTTTCATATGCAGATATACCAGTTAGAGTATCTGTACCATCTATAGTAACAGTAAATGCTGTTTGAAATGTATCTGTATTTTCTCTGACCATAAGAGGTATATTTAAACTTTTAAATTTTTTTTCAGTAGCAGGTAGACAAATTAGACCTCTACCATATGTAGCCATAAAATTTATTGATTCAGGGGTAGCCATCTCAGCTGCCATCAGTAAATCTCCTTCATTTTCTCTACTTTCATCATCAACAACAATTACCATCTTTCCATTTTTTATATCTTTTATAGCTTCTTCAATAGTATTAAACATATAATTCACTCCTTTATCATTTTTAAAAACCATTTTTAAATAAAAAATCTTTATCTATATTTGATTTACAATTACTACTATTAGAATTTAATTCCTTGTAGTTATTAATCATAAAATTATTAACATACTTTCCAATTACATCACTTTCTAAATTAACAAAGTCTCCAACATTTTTTGTTAAGAGAGTAGTATTCAATTTAGTATGAGGTATGACAGAAACTTTGAATATTTCATCATCCAAATATGATATAGTTAAACTTACACCATCAATGGCAACTGAACCTTTAAGTATCATTGATGATAAGAGTTTTTTTACTGGTCGTATGCTCACTAAAACTGCATTTTCGTTTTTTTCAAACTCACAAATAGTACCTTTACCATCAACATGCCCTGTTACTATGTGACCTCCGAATCTTGAAGAAAGGCTCATGGCTCTTTCAAGGTTTACTTTGTCATTTGTATTTAATGAGCCTAAATTTGTAGAACGAATTGTCTCCATCATAACATCTGCTGTAAACTCATTTTTTCCTAGTTTTGAAACAGTTAGACAAACTCCATTTACAGCGATACTATCTCCAAGATTTGTACCATCTAATATTTTGTTTGATAGTATGGTTACTTGTCCGCTTTTGCCATTAGCAGTAATTTTTCTAAGTATTCCAACTTCTTCTACTATGCCAGTAAACATTATGACCTCCTTTGTACATATATTCATAAAATTTATTTTAAAACATCAGATTCTATCAAAACATCTCCATCTATTAAAGTTACATCATTAATTACTAGTTGTGTTGAATCTGCTAGACGAGTTACTCCTTCTCCAGAAACAAATGTAGGTGCGTCTTTACCACCTATAATTTTAGGGGATAAAAATAGTTTGACCTTATCAACTAATTTATTTCTAAATAGACTGTCATTAAGTGTAGAACCACCTTCAACTAGTACAGAATCAATGTTTAGTTCTCCTAATTTGTACATTACAAATTTTAAATCAACTAAGCCATTTTTCTTAGGAGAAATTATGACTTCAACATTCTTTTCTTTTAATACTGATAATTTTTTACTGTCTTCACAACATGTGAAAACTATAGTTTTACTAGTTTTATCTTTAACTAAATTACTGTTAACTGGTAATTTCAGATTTGTATCTATTACTATTCTTGTAGGATGAGAAACTTCATCTTGATTAAGTCTACAAGTTAGCAAGGGATTATCATTTAAAACTGTGTTTATACCAACCATTATACTATGATACTTATTTCTATATTTATGAGTTAGGTATCTTGAAGACTCATTAGATATCCATTTTGATTCTAGTGATTTTGTAGCAATTTTACCATCTAGACTTACTGCCGATTTTACAATACAAAGAGGTTTTTTATTTTTTATGTAATAAAAGAATATTTCATTTAATTGTTTTGCTTCTTCTTCTAATATTCCTACAGTAACATCAATGTTGTTATCTTTTAATTTTTTTACTCCATTACCACAAACAAGTGGGTTTGGGTCTAGTGTAGATATGACAACCCTTTTAACTTTATTTTGAATAATTTTATCAACACAAGGTGGTTTTTTACCATGATGAGAACATGGTTCTAAATTCACATAAAGAGTAGAGTCTTTTAAACTTTGTTTAGCACTGTTTATAGCATTTACTTCAGCATGATTAGAGCCGAATTTCTCATGATATCCTTTGCCTATTATCTCACTATCTTTAACAATTACACACCCAACCAGTGGATTTGGACTTGTAAAACCTTCCCCTTTTTTAGCTAATTCAAGAGCTTTTTTCATATAATAAATGTCTTTTTCTTTTTGATTCACAAAATTCAAGATGTGTACACCTCCTGTTTAATTAGATAATTTTTAAACAAAAAACCCTGAGAATTAACTCAGGGTTTAGAATAATCTACAATAAATGTTTAATAAGAGCACAATAAAACAGCTCTACAAAAAACTCATTAAACATATCTTCTTCCATCCAGACTTTACTGTCGGCTTTGGAATTTAACCAAATCAACCAAGTTTTAGCTTGGCTCGCGGGCTATACCGCCGATTGGGAATTTCACCCTACCCCGAAGATTAAGTATTAAATTTATATTTAGAATGTATCATAAATTATTTTACTTTGCAAACAATTTTTTTCAAAATATATGTTAATATATAATATAGAACGTCTATAAACTTTGAAATACTGGGATTGTGAATATAAAAATAAAAATTTGAACATAATCAGGAAAGAAGTCTAATTAATTTAAATTAGGAGAGAAATATATGAATGAAAAACTTTTAGAAATACTATCAAAATACTATGGATATACAAGCTTTAGAAAAGGTCAAGAATCTATAATAAATTCTATTTTGAGTGAAAAAGATGTACTAGCTATAATGCCAACTGGAGGTGGTAAATCTATTTGTTATCAACTTCCAGCATTGATATTAGATGGGATGACAATAGTAATTTCTCCACTTATATCTCTTATGAAAGACCAAGTAGATGCTTTAAAGACTATGGGGATTAATGCTGCCTTCATAAATAGTTCACTGAGCAATAAAGAATTTAATGAGATATTAAATAATATTAGAAAAAATAATTATAAAATACTCTATATTGCTCCAGAGAGATTAGATGCACATGAGTTTATTGAACTAATAAATAATAACAACATAAGTCAAATTGCAATAGATGAAGCACATTGTGTGTCTCAATGGGGGCATGATTTTAGATTGAGTTATAGAAGGATTTCTGATTTTATAAAGAATTTACCTAAAAGACCTATAATTACAGCCTTTACAGCAACCGCTTCAGAAGAGGTACGAGCTGATATAATAAATTTATTATGTCTAGAAAATCCAGACTGTTATATAACTGGTTTTGATAGAGAAAACTTATCAATAAACATAGTAAAATCGTCTAGTAAAAATAAATATATTTTAGATTATATTAAAAATCATAAAAATGAGTCTGGAATTATATATGCTGCAACTAGAAAGGAAGTTGAAAACATACATAATGGATTATCTAAGAGAAATATATCTGTATCAAAATATCATGCAGGTTTATCTAAAAATGAAAGAAGTAAAAATCAAGAAGATTTTATAAATGATGATGTGGATATAATGGTAGCAACAAATGCATTTGGAATGGGTATTGATAAACCTAATATAAGATGGGTTATACACTACAACATGCCTCAAAGTATAGAAAATTACTATCAAGAAATAGGTAGAGCTGGTAGAGATGGAGAGAAAAGTGAATGTGTGCTTTTGTTTTCTCCAGGAGATGTACATATACAAAAATATTTAATCGATATTGGAGTTGAGAATCCTGAAAGAAAGTTATTTCAACACAAAAAGCTTCAATATATGATTGACTTGGTTTACAGTAATTCATGTTATAGAAGGACAATATTGAATTACTTTGGAGAAAACTATATAGAAGATTGTAATAATTGTAGTAACTGTTTAGTAGAAGGTGAAATAGTAGATAAAACTATAGATGCTCAAAAAGTTATTTCATGTGTAGCTAGAATGAAAAGAAGTTATGGTGTTACTACCATTGTAGATGTACTTAGAGGTTCTAAGAATAAAAAGATTTTACAACTTGAATTGAATACTTTATCTACATATAATATTATGAAAGACTATTCAAATGAAGATTTAAAGAACTTTATAAATACATTGGTTTCCCATGGATTCTTGGATTTAGTTGAGACTTTAGGTAATGGAAATAGAGGAAGTTTTCCAACCATAAGATTGAATGATATGTCTATGAAAGTTTTAAAAGGTCAAGTGAAAGTTGAATTTAAAGAAATCGTGATGACAAAATCATTAGAAGTAGAAGATGAGTTATATAGTGCTTTAAGAGAGCTTAGACATTCAATAGCAAGTGAAGAAAGAATAGCTCCATATATGGTATTTGGTGATGGGACACTTAGGGCTATGTCTAGCAGTTATCCAGTTAATAAAGAAGAGATGTTAGATATATCTGGAGTAGGGGAAATTAAGTATCAAAAATATGGTAGAGATTTTGAAACAATAATTAAAGAACATGTCGAAAAAAACAACATAAACAAAAAAAGTGAAGAAAAAAATGTCGATTTAGATAATGTTAATAGTGAGTTCTTTGAAGTTAATTCAGATAAAGCTCTATATGAAAAACTATTAAGTATTAGAGGTGAATATGCAATAAAAGAAAAAGTACTCCCATATATGATTTTATCCAATAAGACACTGAAAGAAATAAGTGGAAGATATCCAATTGATGAAGAGCAACTGAAGGACATTTCAGGTATAGGTGGAGTAAAAATTAAAAAGTATGGAGCTAGTATTTTGGATGAAGTCAAACAATATGTAAGAGAAAATGATATTAATGTTACTTGGGAAAAAAAGGGTAAAAGGAAGTTAATACTAGATGGAGAAAGTAGAAAAAATAATGAAATAGCATTAGATTTATTAAATCAAGGCAAGGATATACAGAGTATTAGCCAAGAACTAGAGATTTCATTATCGACTATTATTGGATATGCCCATGACTATGTAAAGGATGGACATAGTATATCGTTTGATTTAGAATTAGAAAATTTCTACAATGAAGATGAAAAGCAAATGATTTTAGAAGTTTGTGAAAAAGTAGGATATGATAATTTAAATAACATAAAAAGAAAACTTCCAGATTCAATAAAGTATGAAAACATAAGAGCTGTGATGCTTGATTCTTATCTTAAAAATTTAAAAAATGATATTATGTCAGAGTAATTTTTAATATCTCCAAAAATAAAATTTGTATTATTGTGTTGAACTAATAATTTTGCTGTGTTATACTGAATTTGTAAAAATAATGAAAAATTAGAGCTAGGGGCGCTAGAATTGGCTAGCTGAGAGATAAAGCCGTAACTTACAAACCCTAATAACCTGATCAAGATAATGCTTGCGAAGGGAAGCTTTTAATATAATTTTGTTACATAAATAGACAAATTATTTAATGTTAGGGAAAATTTGTCTAAGTGTATATATGATTATAAGAGTGCTTTCCAAACAAGGAAAAGCACTTTTTTTATTTTCAAAAACTATAACTTTAATCTTGGAGGATTGTAATATGAATTATACAACACAAATGGATGCTGCTAGAAAAGGCATAATAACTAAAGAAATGGAAATCGTTTCTCAAAAAGAGCAAGTAGATGTGAATGAACTAAGAGAATTAATAGCAAATGGACAAGTTGTTATACCTGCTAATAAAAATCACAAATCTTTAAGTGCAGAAGGTGTAGGTAAAAATTTAAGAACAAAGATAAATGTAAATCTAGGAATTTCAAGAGATTGTAAGGATATAGAAAAAGAACTTGAAAAAGTTAGAGTAGCAATAGACATGAAAGCTGAAGCTATAATGGATTTGAGTAACTATGGTAAAACTAGAGAATTTAGAGAAAAAGTGGTTGAAATGTCACCTGCAATGATAGGTTCAGTACCTATGTACGATGCAGTGGGATATTTAGAAAAAGAATTAAAAGATATAACAGAAGAAGAGTTTTTGAATGTAATAAGACAGCATGCTATTGATGGAGTTGACTTTATCACTATACATGCAGGTCTTACAAGGAATGTTTGCCAAAAGATAAAAAATCATGAAAGATTAACTCATATAGTATCTCGTGGAGGTTCTCTGTTATTTGCATGGATGGAATTGAATAATAAGGAAAATCCTATTTATACTAATTTTGATAAAATATTGGATATATGTGAGGAATACGATGTTACATTGAGTTTAGGAGATGCTTGTAGACCTGGCTGTATAAAAGATTCTACTGATGGAGTTCAAATTCAGGAACTAGTAGTATTAGGTGAGCTTACTAAAAGAGCGTGGGAGAGAAATGTACAAGTAATGATAGAAGGACCTGGACATATGGCTATTGATGAGATAGAAGCAAATGTAGTATTAGAAAAAAGATTGTGTCATGGAGCACCTTTTTATGTTCTTGGGCCATTAGTTACAGATATAGCACCAGGTTATGATCATATAACAAGTGCAATAGGAGGAGCTTTGGCATGTGCTAAAGGAGTAGACTTTTTATGTTATGTAACTCCAGCAGAACACTTAAGATTACCTAATTTAGATGACATGAAAGAAGGTATAATAGCTGCAAAAATAGCTGCTCATGCAGGAGATATAGCTAAAAACGTTAAAGGTGCTCGTGAATGGGATAATAAGATGAGTAAAGCCAGAGCTGATTTAGATTGGTGTGAAATGTTTAGACTTGCAATAGACCCTGAAAAAGCTAAGAGATATAGAGATGAATCAACTCCTACTCATGAAGATAGCTGTACTATGTGTGGAAAAATGTGTTCAATGAGAACAGTTAAGAAAATACTAAATAATGAGGAACTTAATTTAATATAATTTGTGATTAGAATAAAATAGATTTAAAAAGAGGAGGTGATTTGGTGAAGGTTAATGGGAAGGATGTTGAATTTAAAAAAGATTTGACTATAATAGATTTATTAAATAAATATAACTTAAAGAGTGATAGAGTTGTAGTTGAAGTAAATCTAGAAATAATTGAAGAATCCAACTACAGTACATATATATTGAAAGACGAAGATATTATAGAGCTTATTAGTTTTGTTGGAGGTGGTTAAAATAAAGATATTTGTAAATGAATTATTAACAGATGTTGAAGAAAATACGACTGCCTACAAAGTTAGAGATGATTATAATTGTAAATGTGATGTATTAGTGTTAAATGGATATCCAATTAAAACAGATATTCCTCTTTGTGAGAACGATAAATTAACACTTATACAAAAGGGAGTCAAGCCATCATTTGATGAATTAGAAAACTTATTGATTGCGAGACATACTCCAAATATACATAATAAGTTAAAAAAAGGGAAGGTTGCTATATTGGGGTTAGGGGGACTTGGGTCCAATATAGCTATCTCTTTAGCCAGAATTGGAGTAGGAGAACTTTTACTTATAGACTATGATGTTGTAGAACCTTCTAATCTAAATAGACAGCAGTATTTTATAGATGATATTGGAAAATTAAAAACTGATGCTATGATAGAAAATATAAAAAAAATAAATCCGTTTATAAAGTTAAAGAAACAAGATATTTTTTTAAATAAACATAATATGGATGCTATTAAAGATTCAGATTTGATAATTGAAGCTTTTGATGATGCATCATGTAAGGCACAGGTTTGTAACTATGTGTTAATAAATTTAAAAGATAAATATCTAATAGCATCATCAGGTATGGCAGGTTATTATGATTCAAATATAATAACTACTAAGAAGATAAAAGACAAGTTTTATATATGTGGTGATTTTGTAAATGAAGCTAAATTTGGTGAAGGTCTTATGGCTCCAAGGGTCGCTATCTGTGCAAATCACATGGCAAACTTGGCAACACAAATACTTATAGATATGTAAATACTAAAATTAAATTCTAAAAAGATTGAATATTAAAAAAGTTATACGTGGAGGAAAATAATATGGATAAATTGGTACTTGGTGGACATGAATTCAATAGTAGATTGTTGGTTGGAACAGGTAAATATGGTTCAAATAATATATTGCCTGAGGTAATAAAAGAAAGTGGCAGTGAGATAATAACAATGGCACTTAGAAGAGTGGATTTAGATAATAAACAAGAGAATATATTAACATATATTCCGAAAGAAATGACAATACTTCCAAATACATCAGGAGCTACTAATGCAGAAGAAGCAGTAAGAATAGCTAGAATATCCAGAAAAATGGGATGTGGAGATTTTATAAAAATAGAAGTGATATCAGATACTAGATATTTACTTCCTGATAATGAAGAAACTATAAAAGCTACAAGAATACTTGCTGATGAAGGATTTATAGTTCTTCCATATATGACACCAGACCTTTATGCTGGAAGAAGACTTATAGAAGCTAATGCAGCAGCAGTTATGCCTCTTGGGGCTCCAATTGGTTCAAATAGAGGGCTTCAAATGAAAGAAATGATAAGAATAATGATAGATGAATTAGACATACCAATAATAGTGGATGCGGGTATTGGCAAACCATCTCAAGCTATGGAAGCTATGGAAATGGGAGCTGATGCTGTACTTGTTAACACTGCGATAGCTTCAGCAGGAAATCCTGTGCAAATGGCAAGAGCATTTAGACTAGCTGTAGAGGGTGGAAGAGAAGCATATCTCGCAAAAACAGGAAGTGTATCAGAATTTGCAAACGCATCTTCTCCTTTAACAGGTTTTTTAGGCAATTTATAGAAAGTGGTGATTGGTGATGAGTTTTTATGATGTAATAGAAAAATATAGAGATTTTGATTTTGATGGATATTTAAATAATGTTACTGATAATGATGTTTTAAGAAGTTTATCAAAGGACAAGCTTGAAGATTTTGATATATTAAATTTGCTTTCTAAAACTGCTGTAAAACATTTAGAAACCATGGCTCAGAAAGCACATAAATTAAGTGTTCAATATTTTGGAAAAACAGTATGTTTATATACACCAATGTATATAGCAAATTATTGTGTAAATCAATGTGTTTACTGTGGTTATAATATAAAAAGTGGAATAAAAAGAAAAAAATTAACTATGGATGAAATTAGAGAAGAGGGAAATGTAATTTCAAAAGAAGGTTTTAAACATTTACTTGTTTTGACTGGAGAGAGTAGTTTTCATTCAAGTGTGGAATATATAGGTGAGGCTATAGAAATATTAAGAGAAAAATTTCCATCTATAGGTATAGAAGTCTATCCAATGGAAGTAGAAGAGTATAAGTATATTGTAGATAAAGGCGTTGAAGGTCTAACAGTATACCAGGAAACTTATGACGAGGAAATATACAAAAAAGTGCATATAAAAGGCCCAAAAGCAAATTATAAATTTAGGTTAGATGCTCCTGAAAGAGGGGCAAAATCAGGCATGAGGACTTTATCGATAGGAGCACTTTTAGGGTTGAATGATTTTAGAAAAGAAACCTTTTTTACAATATTGCATGGGAAATATTTAAAAACAAAATATCCTCATATTGAGCTTTCATATTCAACACCAAGAATGAGACCTTTTAAAGGTTGTTTTGAAGAATTAGTAGATATAAGTGATACTGATTTGGTTCAAGCTATGATATGTATGAGATTGTTTGACCCACATGCAGCAATAAATATATCAACTAGAGAAAACTTGGAAATGAGAAGTCATATAATACCTTTAGGAGTAACTAAATTGAGTGCAGGTGTTTCTACTGATGTAGGGGGGCATTCTCAAGATGAGCATGATACTGCTCAATTTAAGATAAATGATGAAAGCACTGTTGCAGATGTAGAGAAGATGTTAAACTCAATTGGATATCAACATGTATTTAAAGACTGGGAAAGATTTTAGATGTATTTGATAACAAACAGAAAATTATTATGTAATGAAGAAAGATATTTAGAAGTTATTAAAGAGTCTATATTGAGTGGTATAAAAAACATTATAATAAGAGAAAAAGATTTAGAATATGAAGAATTAAACAAATTATATATGAAAATAAAAACCAAAATCAATTGTATAGATTTTCAAGAGAAAATACTGAATAAAAATTTGAAGATTAATATAAATCAGAAAGAAAGTATTAATAAACTTAAGGTTAACTTTATAGTAAATAGTAATATTGAATTTTTTGAAAAAACAGATTGCCAAGGGATTCATCTTCCTTTTAAAGTATTCTTGGATTTACTTGAAAATAATTACAGTTTTAATAAAGATAAAATACTGGGATTATCTTTACATCAAATAGAGGAAGTAGAACATTTAGAAAATCTGATGAGAAATAAAAATATAAGAGTAGATTACATAACCTTGTCACATATATATGAAACTAAATGTAAAGAAGGTTTACATCCAAAAGGAATTGAGCTTCTAAAAGAAGCTAAGAAGATTACTGATATTAAGATAGTTGCACTAGGAGGAATTTTACCATCCAATGTCAAAGAAACATTGAAATACTGTGATGATTTTGCCATAATGTCAACTATAATGAAATCTAAAGATATTAAAAAAACAATCTCAGATTATAATGAAAAAATTGAATTATTAAAATAGTATATGGAATCCTTAATTTAAAGAAAAATAAAAAAGTTATCTTTTAAATTTTAAAAGATAACTTTTTTATTTTGTATCTTTGCTAATAAAAAATTGTAAAAAGGGAAAACTTTAGTCAGAGAGATTAAACAATATCCTAAAAGATTTAAAATTTAGCAAAGTATGGAGGACATTATAATGACTGACAGTAAAAAGAAACGATTTATTATACCACACACTTTTACAATAATATTTTTACTAATAGTCTTAATGGCAATATTGACTTGGATAGTACCAAGTGGTGAATTTAGTAGAGAAGATGTAGAAGGTAGAATGGTAGTTGTACCAGGAACTTATCAAAGTGTTGAAAGCAATCCTCAAGGGTTTGCAGATGTTTTTAAGGCACCAATAGAAGGTTTTATCGATTCAGCAGAGGTTGTAGGCTTTGTATTAATAGTTGGAGGTGCCTTTGGTATTGTAAATAGAACTGGAGCTATAGAAGCAGGAATAGCATCAGTTATATCTAAATTTAAAGGAAAAGAACTTCTTATAATTCCAATATCAATGATTTTATTTGGTCTTGGAGGTACTACATTTGGGATGGCAGAGGAGACATTACCATTTTATATGATATTTGTTCCACTTATGACATCCTTAGGATATGATTCTCTAACCGCCATAGCAATTGTATTTATAGGAGCAGCAGCAGGAGCTGCAGCTTCGACAATAAACCCATTCTCGGTTGGTATTGCACAGGCACTAGCTCAACTTGCTCCAGGTTCAGGAGTAGCATATAGAGTAGTTATTTTTATAGCTTATATATTAATAAGTATAGCGTTTGTTATGTATTATGCTAAGAAAGTTAAAGAAAATCCTGAAAGTTCAATAGTATATGAAATAGATAAAAATAATAAATCAATACTTAATCAAACTTCAACAGAAATAAAAGAATTTACTTTTAAAGAAGTATCTGTTCTTGCTATCTTTGGAATAGGTATGGCAATAATGATTTGGGGTGTCTTAAGTCAAGGATGGTATATTCCAGAGATATCAATGTGTTTTGCTGCCATAGGAGTACTTTCTGGTTTAGTTGGTAGATTATCTCAAATTGAAATTTCAGAAAGTTTTATAGATGGAGCCAAAGATTTAGCATCAGCCGCTCTTGCCATAGCATTAGCTCGTGGAATCGTAATAATTGCTCAAAATGGATTTATAATAGATACTATATTAAATTCCGCAGCAGCTTTTTTAGGTGGCCTTCCAAAAGTTATATTTGTATATTTATCTTTCTTCTTGGAAGCTGCATTGGCATTTTTAATTCCATCATCTTCAGGTCTTGCTTCACTTACAGTACCTGTACTTGCTCCTCTAGGTGATTTGGTTAATATATCAGCTCAAGTAATAGTAACTGCTTATCAATTTGGGGTTGGTCTTACAAACTTCATAACTCCGACTTCAGGGGTATTGATGGGAGCACTTGCAGTAGCTCATATTCCTTTTTCAAAATGGGTAAGATTTATAATGCCTATATTGTTGATTTTGACAGCTGTATCTCTAGTCTTTTTGACAATAGGTATATATATAGGATTTTAATTAAAGATAGTTTATTCAATATAGCTAGAGATTATATAAGATACTAAGAAATAGAATACCCAAAATATGATTTTCAATAAATTGCCACTAAAAATAATTTAGTGGCAATTTATTTTTTATATCAAATTAGCTAAATAAAATTAAATTAAAAGTCAAAAAACTAAAGAAATTAATTCTAATTTGAAATATATATGAAGGTTTTTGGAGAATACTTACTTATAGTAGGAAAAAATGTTAGAATAAGAGTGTAATCAAATATAAAGAACTGAAATAGCTAACAGTTATTAAATATGGGAGTGTAAAAATTTATGGGATTAAAAGAATTTGATTTTATTGAAGAGTCTATTGAAATGTTGAGGACAATGTCTCCAACATTAGAAACTATATCAGATGAAATAGAAGAGTATTTTGAAAATATTTTGGATGAAAAAAATCAAGAATATATAAATGTAACCTCTAGAATAAAATCAGAATCAAGTTTAAGAGAGAAGATAATTAGAAATAGATATTTAAAAAAATATGGAGAAGCAAGTAATCTTATTCACAATGTCTCTGACTTAATAGGTTTGAGAATTGAATGCAGATTTATTGAGGATGAAAACAAGATATATAGACTTCTAAGAAGATACTTTAATAAAACAGACGACAAGGTAAACTATTATAATAAAGAAAATAAGAATATTAAATTAAAATTGTCTGAAAGACAACCTAATAAACAAAAAAATGGATTTGAAATATATAAAATAGATGGAGTTTTTGCATATTTAGATAGAGAAGTAAAATTTGAGCTTCAAATTAAGTCTCTTGTAAATGTGTTTTGGAGTGAAATTGAACATAAAATAATTTATAAAAATAACACATATTTACTTGCTGATAAATTTATAAAGGATATGATGGACTCTATAAAGAATAATCTTACTATGATTGATAATCAGCTTTTAAGCATTTATAAAAACTTTCATTCAGGAAAGTCTTTTAATATGAAAGTAAGTAAAAAAGAAATTGAAAAACTATTTGCGAAATTAGTATATGATGCTTTTTCTGAAAAGATGAATAAAAGTATAGGTTTTGTTGTGGATTTTAAAAAACCCTGTGAGACTATATTAAGCTATTCTTTTAATAAACAGGATATAAGTGATGAAGTTTTGGGCAATTTCATGCTTGATGAGTTTGCAAGACTAAATGAGATTGTAAATAAAGACATAGATTTTAATGAGCAAATAGAATTTGAAAGAGAACCAACATTTGATGATAAATTTTGTAAAGACCTAGGAAATCATTTTAGAAGCAGATTAAATACAGAATTCCCATGGAATCTATTTTTTAGAATACTATTTGAAATAGAACCATGTAACAACACAGAAGACTTTGAAAACTTTGTAGAGTTTATAAAAGAAAATGTATTACTAGAAGAAAATAGAGAACAACTTTTATGTCAATTTGAAGAAAATAGTCAACTTATAATTGAAGATATGTATGAATGTATATTCAATAGCATAAGTGAAATTGATAGTGTTGAAATTTTGTATAACTATAATCTTGAAAAGATAAACTTTACATCAAGTGAAATTATAAATTGTATATGCAGAGAATATGAATGCTATGGTGAATACTTAGAAGAAAAAGAAAAGCTTATGAATGCATTTAAAGAAAAGATTATTCAAATATTTGAGTAATCAATTAATTTTAAAATGGCGCTAATGCGCCATTTTTCAAATACGTATAAATTTAGAAAAATATTCTAAAGGGGGAGATTTATATAGAGAAAACAGGTGTAATTTTAGCAGGGGGAAAAAATTCTAGAATGGGAAGAAATAAAGCTTTTCTAGAATTACATGAAAAGCCTTTTATTGAAATTGCAATAGAAGTATTTAAAAATTTTGATGAAGTAATAATAATATCTAATAATGAAGAATTATATTCTAAATATAATATTAAAGTTTATAATGATATAATAAAAAATGTTGGTCCAATTGGAGGAATATATACTGCTCTTGAATATGCAAAGTATGATATAGTTATAGTTGCATGTGATATGCCATATCTAAATAGTGAAATAGTAGAAAGAATAGCTAATGAAATGGATGATAAAAGCGTGATTTCAGTGACAAATGGTAAGTTACAACCATTGTGTTCTGGGTATAAAAAGAGTATAATAAATAAGGTATCCTTATGTATAGAAGGAAATGATTTAAAGCTCAGAAGCCTTATAGACAAAATAGATAAAAGCTATATATACTTTGATGATGAAGATTTATTTTTAAATGTAAATACTGTTAATGAATATAAAAAATTAACTGGAGTTTAATTAGATATGGTTATAAAATAGAGTAGGATTTATATGGAGGAGAGTTTATGAATTTACTTAAATGCGATTCTTGGGCAGTAATATTAAATAATAGCGATGAAGAAAGTAAAGCATATAAAATATTAGATGAACTTAAAAAGAATATGTACAAAGTTGTTGCTATAGATGAAGAAAAGAAACCTATTGAAGGTATAGATGTGTATGAGTGTTTAAAAGATGTACCACACAATATTGACGTTGTGGCCATTATTGACAAACAATCTAAGATGGATGTGATTTTAGAAGAAGTAGAACTTTTAGATATACAAAACATATGGTTTGAAAAAGGAAGCTTTAGTGAAATGATGATTAAAAAGATTAAAGATTTAAAATTGAATGTAGAATATAATTTAAATTTACATGATGAGTTAACTAAATAATAAAAGGTACAACTAGTTAACCAAACACATTATTTTATAGTATAGATTAACTAATGAAACATTAAGTTACAATATTTATTAAAAAAGTTATAAGTTGCATGATATAATATATTAAATACGATATAAAGGAGTTGATATATTATGTTAATAGTTACCACAGAAAAGGTCGAAGGCAAAAAAATATCAGAAGTTCTAGGACTAGTTAGAGGAAGTACAATAAGAGCAAAACATGTTGGAAAAGATATAGGAGCAAGCTTTAAAAACCTTGTTGGAGGAGAGCTTACAGGATATAATGAAATGCTTACTGAAGCAAGACAAATTGCTATAGGTAGGATGGTTGAAGATGCAGAAGCTAAAGGTGCAAATGCAATAATAGCATTTAGATTATCTTCAGCTTCAGTTATGCAAGGTGCAGCAGAAATGCTTGCTTATGGAACAGCAGTTATTTTAGAAGATGATAAGAATTAATTTGAAAAATAAAATATAAATAGTTAAAAAGAGGCATCTTTTAAAAATTTTATGGATGCCTTTTTTTATTTGAAAAAACTGATATAAGAAAGAATTTTAATCGTTATGATAATAAAATGGGATGATATTATATAAATAAATAAAATTATATTATATAATATATGGTATAGACTTAAAAAAATTTATTAGTAGAGAAAATATAGACAATGTTATAATAGTTATAGAAATTGGAAGTAATTGTACATTTGTTAAATAGATTACATATATACTAGTTTTATATTTGGAATAGTTATAAGTTAATATTTTTTATTTTGTGAACGTTGGAATAATAAAAATGTATGTACTATTAAGTTATATGATAAGAAATGTAGATATAATATGTTATATTACTGAGAAAAATGGAAATAAAATAGAGTAGGTTTTATTAAATTGGTTTTTATTTTTAAAGGTCTAGTTAATGTATAAAGGGGTGAAATTATATGTTTAATGTTGCAATTATAACACTTAGCGATAAAGGCTATGAAGGAAAAAGAGAAGATATAACAGGAAAAAAACTAATTGAATTTGTTGAAAATACAGGAGATTATAAAGTTATTGAATATGTATTGATAAAAGATGACAAGGAAATGTTAAAGGAAAATATTGTAAAACTTTGTGATAGTAATAAAATAGATTTAATTCTTACTAATGGAGGGACTGGTTTTTCAAAAAGAGATGTAACTCCAGAAGCGACTAAGGAAGTATTAGAAAAAGAAATACCAGGTTTAAGTGAATATATGAGAATGAAATCTACAGAAATTACCAAAAAAGCTATACTAAGTAGAGGTGTAAGTGGAATAAGAAATAATTCTATAATAATAAACTTACCTGGAAGTCCAAAAGGTGCAGTTGAAAATTTAAGTTTTATAATTGATGTTTTAGACCATGGCATAGAAATTTTAAGAGGAGAAGCTACAGAATGTGCAACTAAAAAAAGTAAATAGTATATAATCTAGATAGATAAAAAATAGACAAAGAGGTAGATAGAGTATGATTGATAAGTATGGAAGAAAAATAGACTACCTTCGTATTTCACTTACAGATAAGTGTAATTTAAGGTGTGTCTATTGTATGCCACCAGATGTAAAATTTGATAAAAATTATATAAATGAAAATCTAAGTTTTGAAGATTATAAATTCATTATAAAGGCTATGTCAGAACAAGGAATAACCAAGGTTAGATTTACTGGGGGAGAGCCTCTTTTATATCCTAAGTTAAATGAACTTATAAAATTTACAAAAGAAAAATGTGGAATAAATAATATTGGAATGACAACTAATGCTATTGGGCTTTCTGATAGAATCTCTGAGCTTGAAAAATGTGGTTTAAATAAAGTTAATATAAGTTTAGATTCTTTGAAGGAATATAAGTATAAATCTGTAACAAGAGGTGGAAATTTAAAAGATGTCTTAAAATCGATTGAATCTTGTTTAAATTTAGGCATAAAAGTAAAATTAAACTGTGTTGCTATAAGTGGATTTAATGATGATGAACTTAAAGATTTTATGTTTTTAACTGTTAAATCACCAATTGATGTAAGATTTATAGAGCTTATGCCATTAGGTGAAGCTAATAGAGTTTATAAAAAAGGTTATTTTAATGTAAAAGAAATGGTTGAAAAAATATATGGACTATATAAAGTTAAAAATGAAGAAAAAAGTACAGCAGAATATTATATGTTTAAGGGAGCCAAAGGAAGAATAGGAATTATAACTCCATTAAGTTGTTCATTTTGCAATACATGTAATCGTATTAGACTTACTTCTAGTGGTGCAATAAAATTGTGTCTACATTCAAAAGAAGAAATAGACATAAAACCATTTTTACATAAACCATTGTTATTTAGGGAATCAATGAAAGATATAATAAAACAGAAGCCAGAAAAACATCATCTAATAGAAAATAAATGTAGTGATACAAATAGACGTATGTATGAAATTGGAGGATAAGTAATGTTAACACATATAAATGAAAAAGGGTATGCCAAGATGGTAGATATAAGTGAAAAAGATGACACTAAAAGAACTGCTATAGCAACAGCTACAATTACTCTTAGTAGAGAAGCTTTAGACAAAGTAAAAAATGGTCAGATAAAAAAAGGAGATGTACTATCTGTAGCTCAGGTTGCAGGTATAATGGGAGCTAAAAATACATCTTCAAATATACCAATGTGCCATCAGATAAAATTGGTAGGATGTGATTTGGAATTTGATATAGATGATTCTGAGTCTGCTATTAGGATATATGCAACTTGCAAATCTCTTGGAAAGACTGGAGTGGAGATGGAAGCTTTAAATGCATGTTCTTTGGCAGCACTTACAATTTATGATATGTGTAAAGCAGTTGATAAAAAAATGGTTATAAGTAATATACATCTTGTAGAGAAGACTGGTGGAAAATCAGGAGATTTTAAGTTTGAGTAATTAATAATATATGGGTGAAAATTTGGAGGAAATATGGCTAAGGTAGTGTCAATAAATATAAGTGAGAAAAAAGGTGTAATTAAAGTTCCCGTACAATGTGCAGAACTAAAAATAAATCATGGGATAGTTGGAGATGCGCATGCAGGAGATTGGCATCGTCAAATAAGCTTGCTTGGAAAAGAAAGCATAGATAAAATGAAGATGAAAGGTTTTGACCAATTAAAATATGGAGATTTTGCTGAGAATATAACTACAGAAGGGATAGAAGTATTTTCTTTACCTGTTGGGACAAAACTAAGAATTGGTAAATGTGAAGTTGAGGTGACTCAAATTGGTAAAAAGTGTCACAATGGATGTGAAATTAAGAAATTAACTGGAGACTGTGTAATGCCACGAGAAGGAATTTTTGTGAAGGTTCTAAAAGAAGGAATTATACATGTGGATGATTCAGTAGATATAATTTAGTAAAATTACTATTAAAATGTAATTATATATGACGTATAATTCAATGAAAATATTATTAATATATAAGTATCTGTTTTAAAATACAATGATTAATCATTATAAAAATGTTGATGAAATATTGTATTAGTAAATTAAAACAGTAGTTGTATTAAGCTATGAATGTAAAATCATAGCTTTTTATTTTTTAATTTTTAAGAAGAAATATTTTCTTTATATATTTAAAATTATATTTTATACAAAAATTAATTGTTTTATACAAACTGTTTATACTGTAAATTTGTAGATAATAAAGTATAAATTTTGATGAAATTTTAAAAATTACATTATATAAATATAGTAATAATATAAAAATTTACATATAAAACTAAAAAATACAAGTAATTTACTTTTTGAGTTGACAAAATATTGCATATATATTATTATATAAATCATAAATTAACTATAAATAAATATTATAGATTCGTAGAAGAAGAAAGTAGCATAAAGGAATTTTACAGAGAATTAGATTTGGCTGAGAACTAATATTGGAATTTGTGTGAAAAGGACTTTGGAGAATACTATTATAATCTTGTTATAATAGTGGTTTAATTCGCCTTAAGAAAATGAGTGAGTAAAATTAATTTTTACTAATAAGAGTGGTAACACGGATTTATATTCGTCTCTTGGATTTTTCCAAGAGGCGTTTTTTATTATAGAATTATTTCAGAAAATTTAAAACTATATATTAAATGAAAAATATAAATATATGATAGTTAATAAATTTATAAATTAGAAAATTGTAAAATATACTGGACTCAGTGACTTTACGATTTAAATGGAGGGATGAAAATGGAAGAAGAAAAAATTAACTATGCGCTGGAGCAGGTTCCAGAGCACCAAAAACGTGGCTGGGTAGCTATGTTTTCAGTTTTAGTAGCAATAGGTGTGGATTTATCATCTGTTATTTTAGGGGCTGAATTGGCACAGAGTATGCCAATGAAACAAGCAATATTATCAGTAATTGTTGGTTCATTTTTTTCTGCAATTTTGTATACTACATGCTCTTTAGTTGGTTCGTCTACAAGTCTATCTACATCTATGATAACAAAGTATGTGTTTGGAGAGACTGGAGCAAAAATATTTTCTCTAGTTATAGGGGTTTCTCTATTAGGGTGGTTTGGAGTTCAAGTAGGTTTCTTTGCTCAAAATGCACAAATAATAATAAAAGATATATTTAATCTGGATGTAAGTATGCAAATTCTAAGCCTAATAGGTGGTCTCTTGATGATGAGCACTGCTATTTATGGATATAAGGCAATGGAAAAATTAAGTGTATATTCAGTACCATTCTTATTAATTCTTATGATGTTAACTATATTTTTAGCTTTTAGAGCAAATGGAATTCCAGTTGATGATAATATGAAGTCTACTATGACATTTGCAGGTGGAGTTTCTTTATCAATGAGTATAATAATAGTTGGTGCAATAGTATCTCCTGATATAAGTCGTTGGGCTAAAAGTAGAAGAGATTGTGCACTTTCAAGTTTCTTGGGAATACAATTTGGAAATGCCTTTATGATAGTAGTTTCTATAATATTGGCAAAATGTATGGGAACTTCAGATATTATGAGAATTTTTATTACGTTGGGAATTGCTATACCAGGTATAATTGTGCTTACATTAGCTCAATGGACTACAAATACAAGTAATGTTTATTCAGCATCACTAAGTATAGCACTTGTACTTAAAAAAGCACCTGAGAAAGTATTAACTATAGTTCTTGGTATTGTAGCAACATTATTAGCTGTATTTGGAATATATGAAGGTTTTATAGGATTCTTAAATCTACTTGGAATCGTAATTGCACCTGTTGGTGGTGTATATACAGCAGAATATTACATAGTAAAGCAAGAGCTTAAAGGTTTTGATAAGGGTGTATTATATAAACCAATAGTTAAACGTTCAATAGTATCTTGGGTAATTGGGATATTGATAACTTATCTTTCAACATATGGATTTATAACTCTTACTACTATAGCTCCTTTAGATGGGTTTATAGCAGGATTTGTAGTACAATCTATTATTGGAAAAGTGCTTTGTTCAGCAAAAAATAAGGAAAATGTAGATAAAGCAGTGTAATGAAATTTGTTTATAAAGTGTAAAATAAATTTGAAATATGAGGAGAAAGTAACATGAGATTTTTAACAGAAGAAAGTATAGATAAAATAGCAGTTGGTGCAGCAGTACTTGGAACTGGAGGAGGAGGAGACCCATATGTAGGTAAACTTGTTGCAAAACAAGCAATTAAAAAGTATGGTCCTGTAAAAGTAATAAGTTTGGATGAACTTGATGATGATGCTCTAGTAGTTCCAGTATCTGGTATGGGTTCTCCTGTAATTACAATAGAAAAATTACTTTCTGAGGTAGAATTAACTACACCCTTAGAAATAATGGAGAAGTTAATAAATAGAAAAGTAGATGTTATAATTCCTATAGAAATAGGAGGAATAAACTCACTTATGCCAATAGCAGTTGCTGCAAAAAAAGGACTACCTATTTTGGATGCTGATTCTATGGGGAGAGCTTTTCCTGAAGCTCAAATGGTAACTTTTTATCTTGAAGGATATGAGGCATCACCTGCTGTAATGTCTGATGAAAAAGGAAATTCTGCTATCCTTTATCCTGTAGATGGAATTTGGTCAGAAAGATTAGCCAGAACTCTAACTGTGGAAATGGGAGGAAGTTCTTCTATCAGTGATTACAATTTAAGTGGAGCTCAAGTTAAAAAAGCTGCTATAGGTAATACACTTACAATAGCTGAAACTATAGGAGGATTTTTGCTTGAAAATAAGTCTGATTCAAAAGGTGCTGTTGAGAATATATTGAAAGAATTAAAAGGATATAAGTTATTTGAAGGAAAGGTAATTGATATTAAGAGAGAATTGAAAGGTGGATTTACTAGAGGGCATGCTTTTTTTGCTGGAATTAATGAATATGATGGAGAGTATTCTATATTATTTCAAAATGAGAATTTAATTGCAAAAAAAGGTAATACACCACTTTGTATTACACCAGATTTAATAGCAGTATTAGATTTAGAAACTGGATTTCCAATAACTACAGAAAGAATAAAATACGGTTCTCGTGTTATGGTAGTAGCTTTTCCTTGTAATGAAAAATGGAGAACAGAAAAAGGAATTGAGACAGTTGGACCTGGATACTTTGGATATGATGTGGAATATAAAACAGTAGAAGAATTACAAGGAAAATAAAGTTTAGGAGGAAATTTTGATGTATCGTGTAGGAATTGACGTTGGAGGAACAAATACAGATGCTTGTATACTGGATGGGGAATTAAAAGTAATTCATTCAGTTAAGGTAGCAACTACAAAAGATGTTGAAACAGGTGTTTATAATGCTTTAAAAAAAGTTATAGATGAAAGTAAGATTGACCATTCTTTAATAAAGTATGCTATGCTTGGTACAACTCATTGTACAAATGCTATTGTAGAAAGAAAAAGACTTAATAATGTAGCAATGATAAGAATAGGAAAGCCAGCGACAACTGCTATTCTTCCTTTTATAGATTGGCCAGAAGATTTAAGAGAAAAGATAGAACTAGATTCAATACTAGTGTCTGGTGGATATGAGTTTGATGGTAGAAAGATAAATGAACTTTGTAAAGAAGAAGTTGTAGAATTTTGCAATAAAATAAAAGACAGAGTGGAAAGTGTTGCAATAAGTGGAGTATTTGCTCCAGTAAATAAACAACAAGAAGAGGAAGTTGCAAAGTGGGTTAGAGAAATTTTAGGTGATATTCCCATATCTTTATCAAATGAAATAGGCAATATAGGTATACTAGAAAGAGAAAATGGAGCCATTTTAAATTCTGCATTATCTCAAGTAGGTAAAGCAGTATCTTTAGGATTTGAAAAAGCACTTAAAGATTTAGGTATAGATGCACAAATTTATTTTAGTCAAAATGATGGAACATTAATGAATTTAGAGTATACAATGAAATATCCAATTTTTACAATTGGATGTGGAATAACAAATTCTATAAGAGGAGCTTCTTTCTTATCAGAAGTAAAAAATGCAATAGTATTGGATGTTGGAGGAACTACAAGTGACCTAGGTGTACTATATAATGGATTCCCTAGAGAATCATCAATTCCAGTTACAATTGGAGGAGTACATACAAACTTTAGAATGCCTGATGTTTTAACTATTGGGCTTGCTGGTGGGACATGTGTAAAAGGTGAAAAAGATAATATAAAGATAGGTCCTGAAAGTGTTGGTTACAAAATAACTGAAGATGCAATAATATTTGGTGGAGATACTTTAACTTTGTCAGATGTTGTTACAAGGTTAGATATGGCATTTGAAGATAGAAAAACTAATGTTGAACATATAGATAAAGAGTATTGTGATGAGGTATATAAAAAGGTAATTTTAAAGCTAGAAGATGCTGTAGACCAAATGAAAACTAGTCAAGATGATGTTGAGTTAGTTTTAACAGGTGGAGGAAGTATAATTGTTCCTGAAAAATTAAAAGGCATAAGTAATGTTATAAGACCTCCTCATTATACTGCTGCAAATGCTATTGGTGCTGCATTAGGACAAATAAGTGGAGATGTAGAAAAGGTGTATAGCTTAGATAAAATGTCTAGGGAAGATGCTATAGAAGATTCAAAGCAAGAGGCAGTAAATAAAGCTCTAAAGGCTGGTGCTAAAAAAGATACTATAGAAGTATTAAACATAGAAGATGTTCCACTTGCATACCTTCCTGGAAATGCACTTCTTATAAAAGTAAAAGTTGTTGGTGATTTAATTTAAAAAAGAATTTAATTATTTTTAAAATTATTTTAAATATCAAAAAATCGGTGCTTAATTTGTACCGATTTTTGTTTTTTAATAAAGAACTCGTTTTTTTGCTTCTGCTATAGCTCTAGCAGCACTTTTAGCTTGTATTCTTTTTTCTTCTTCTTTTTTGAACGCATTTATTGTTTCATTTAAATTCTTATCATGTTCATTTTTTTCCTTATCTTCATTTTCTCTATATACCAATACATAATTTATTATTGATTCATTTATTATCTGGGATATACTCTTATTTTCATTAATTCCTATTCTTTTAACCTCTTTGAGTAATGTTTCATCAATATGAACCGTTGTTTGTTTTGTGTTTTTTGCCATGTTAATCACCTCTTAAAAAGAATTTTAACATTAAAATTTTTTTTAGTCAATAAATTTTAATATTAAAATTCTTTAAATGTTTTATTTGATTTTCTAAAGCTTTCTATTGCTTTTATCATATTATTTTTTATATTTTCACCTAGTACAGAAGATTTTAGTCTAGGATTTTCAATATGGTCATAAATCGGTTCTAAAAATTCAACTTCAACAGGAAGAGAATTAATCTTGCCAATAGGTTGATATCCTTCATAAGTATCTTTTGAGTTTTTTATTACCAGTGGAACAATAGGGCATTTTGCTTTGTATGCTATTTTTAAGGCCCCACTTCTAAAATCTGATACCAATGAATTTGGTTCTTTAATCCATGTCAAATCTCCTTCTGGAAATACAGCCATGCTTTGACCTTTAAGTATATTTTGAGAAGCTTCAGATATACTTTTTATACCTTCTCGATTGTTTTTTCTGTTTACATATACACATCTTAATAGTTTTGCCCATTCTTTAAATATAGGTATATTTCTCCAAACTGGTTCGTCTGCAATTACACATCCAATTGGTCTTTCCACACTTGCTGCTAATATAAAACTATCAAGCATACTAGAATGATTTACAACAAATAGAAGAGGTTCTTTTGGTAATGTTTCTTTTCCAATTATATTAAGGTCTATATTTACTATATCTAAAGATTTTCTAGCTTGCTTTTGCATAAATTCAAATTTTTCTTTTAAGCTAAATTTATCAGGATTCTTTTTAATTTTAATAAGTCTAGGTATAGAAGATGTAAAGCCTATAAGTTGATATGTAGCAAATTTTAAGTAATTATTCATAAAATTATCTCCTTAAAATAAAATTATTTATTACTGTAAAGATTTTAACATAAAATAAAATTTAAGTCTATTTTAATTCAGTTATATAATCTATATTTAAAATAGACAGATATTAAAATTTTATACTTTTAATTTTCCAGTTATATTCTCTGAACCTCCCATGACTGAAGTCACTGGGTTCCTGCTTCATAGAATTTCGCATACTAAAATATGTCTTACCAATTCTCCACAGGCTATCCCCGTAGTTCCTACGGTTCTTACATAAGTTATTTATTTTAAACTGTTATTAGTCTTAATCCTTCTTTTAGTATATTTATACTCGCATTTATATCTCTATCGTGAGTTACATTACAACAAGGACAAATCCATTCTCTTATATTTAAATTCTTCATTTCCTCGTTTTTGTACCCACATTTATTGCATATTTGTGAACTTGCAAAGAATTTACCTACCTTTACAATTTGTCTACCATACCAATTAGCCTTATATTCTAATTGACGAACAAATTCTGACCATGACACATCAGAAATTAAGCGAGATAGTTTACGATTTCTAGTCATATTCTTTACTTGTAAATCTTCTATGCAAATAATATCATTCTCTCGTATTAATTTAGTAGATAGTTTTTGTAGAAAATCCTTCCTTTGATTAGCTATATGTTCTTGAAGTCTTGCAACTTTTAATCTTGCTTTATTTCTATTTAAACTACCAATTGTTTTTCTCGATAGTTCTCTTTGTAATTTAGCAAGTTTGTTTAATGACTTCTTAAGATACTTAGGATTTTCTATAAAGTCTCCACAACTTGAGATACAAAATTCTTTAATTCCTAAATCTAAACCTATCTGATTATTAGTATTTTCAAATGCTTTAATATCTATATCAGTACAACATAATGATACATAATATTTACCACTTGGTTCTTTGGATATAGTAGCATTAAGTATTCTCCCTTGAGGTATTTGTTTATCCCTTACTTTAACCATACCAAGTTTAGGTAATTTTATATATTGACTAAGGTACATAATATTTCCATTTGTAAAGTTCGTTCTATATGAAAATCTATTAGTTTTCTTTGATTTAAATTTAGGAAATCCTGTATTTTCTTTAAAGAATTTTTTATATGCGTTTTCTAAATCTTTTAAGGTGTTTTGTAGTGAAAATTTATCAGGTTCTTTAAGCCACTCTAATTCTTTTTTTAAATTGGTCAAATCAGAACTACACTGTTTATAAGTAAAAGTTTCTTTATTGTTTTCATAAACTTCTATTTTTTTAGCAAGATATTTATTATATACAAATCTACAACATCCAAAAGTTTTGTTAATTAACTCTTGCTGTTTTTTATTTGGATACATTCTAAACTTATAAGCTTTTTCCACTACTATCACCTCACTTTACTTGTTTTTTATGATTTTTCATCACCCATCCTAATATTAACAAGTACAATTTTTTAAAACAAGTTTTTTGAAGGTTTTTATATTTATTTTTAAATAACATATGTAAGAACCGTAAGTCCTAACTTTTATCATTTTTGAGGTTGTCGTTCACATAAGTTCGCTACTACCTATGCAGTTCTCTTATGAACTTCTTACACTTTCATGTAAGCACAGACTATATCTTATCCTTCGGCATTATCCGTTAAGGTCTACCCACTTCCACTACCAATAGCTTGTAGTGTACTTCCCTTAAGAGGAATAGTCGTTGAAGTTTCTCCTACTTAGGAGCTTACCTGCTGATTGCCCATTTTAAAGTACTTAGGGTTTAACCTTATACCATCTAACCAATTTTTTCTACTTTCGTAACTTTTACACTTAGGTTTATTTTTCACACTTAGGTTTATTTCATCCTTATGTTTTAGTTTGGTTAGCTTTAGGGGTTTCCAGCAATTCAAGTAGTATTGGATAGGTTCTATCCTATCTCTACATATAAGTTTCCCTATATGCTGACTATTTTAGCTACTAACTCATGACTAAAGTCACAAGTGTGCGTAGCTATTTTTCAATCAATAAATTACTATTCTATTAAATTAACTTAATAACCTTTAAATTAAATTATAAAAACTGTTGTAGGTTATCAACAACAGTTTAAAAAGATTTACTTTATAATATAGAGATATATTAAGTCGTAATGCTAGAACTAGCCCATTCTTTACACTGAGCAATTCTTTTTCCATCATCACCTTGTTCTTTATCATATGCAAATTGATTAAGCATTTCACATGGAAATGTATCACATAGACCACAATGTGTAAGATTTTTATTTTCACAACATGATTTTACAGGGCATTCTTCACCCCAAAAAGGTTTATAAATATATGTACATCCTTTGCAATTGACCTTTCCTTTGTACTCACATTCATAACATAAAATTCCACATCTTGATTCTATCATTGTTACTCACTCCTTAAATATAAATTTTATATGATTGTACATCAAAACTTATACTTTTCATTGTAAAAATCGGACAAATTTTTTATATAGGTTGTTGGATTAACCCCACAGATAGATTTAAAATCATTTATAAAATGGGATTGGTCATAATATCCAATATCTTGAGCTAAAGTTGTAAATGGCATATTATTATTTTGTACTTCTTGTAATACAAGATTTATACGAAGTAATCTAAGATAGGATTTGATACTCATTCCAAGAGAATTATTAAAAATCCTATTTATATGACGTTCACTATAACAACTGATTTGAGAAATATTTTTAACTGACATAATGGAGTTCTGTTTTCTTGCATTTTCAAGGATTGGGATAGTCATATCTATTATATTTGATTTGAACAAGTATGACAAAAATAACATATCTAATTCTTCTATTAATTCTTTTAGAGTGCTCGTTTTTTCAAAAATAGAATTAATCTCTGAGCTAAATAATGTATTAAAATCTTCAAGTTTAATTTTTAAGTCAGTGGATTCTCTTTGAGAAAAACCTGTTAAATAATATACTCCACCTGGACGAAACTCAACAAATACTCTAAATAGTACACTTTCTATGTCATTTTTTACAATTATAGTTTTCGTTGTAGCTCCCCAAAATTCACTATCCATACCCTTTTTATCAAATTCAAATATCATACATCCACTAGCATCAGGTATTAATGTAAGATTTTCTTTAGTATTTATATCAGGAATAGATATTGTATAGTGTGCTATATATGGTCTTAATAATTTATGTGGCAAAATATATGTATACTGTTTGCAAGTATTTAAAATATTATTGATTATTTTATTCATAAGTAAATCCTCCTAATATATTAAGAACAAATATGCCAATTTATTTTAATATATAATAAACAAAATTTGATTCAACTGAAATATTTTAATAATATGTTCTTGTTAAATTCAGATACAATAATTGTAAGGTAAAATTTCAAAATATACAATTATTATAAATTATAGATGCCACTAAATGTATATTAAATAAGAGTAAATATAAATCAAGATTAGAAAATAATAGTGTTACTTTCATAATAAACACATATAAAGATATTTTTAAGAATAAAATTTATTATTAAATAAAAAATAAAGGAGAGTGGTTTAATAGCATGGCATCAAAACAAACACCAAGAAACAATTTAGAAAAGTTTTTGAGAATAAGAGTTTTATCACATACAGGCGATAAAATACATATAAAATTACCTGTAAATTTTGCAAAGAGAATGATTGAGAATAATGCTTTGGATTTATTTAATGGAAAAGATGATGTAGTTGATGGTAAAAAGGTTACTGAGATATTAGTCAAAGCATTTGACTATGACCTAACTGGAGAGGTAGTTCACTTGGAAAGAAAAAATGGAGATATTATTAAGGTCTCAATCGTGCAATAGACCTAATTTATATGAATTTTATTTTGAAAAAATATAACTAATTAAGAATTAGTAGGAAAGTTCAGCTTATTGTTAGTATATAATACACATTTATAATTTATAGATGTGTATTTTTTGTATGTAAAGTTTAAATGTATATATTATTAAAATATTACCATTTTGGAAATAGATGTAAATGTATGTTGTATAGTATAATATAAATAGTATATTACTTTGTAAAGTTAGCAAATAAATCCAAGTTAAAAAATAAGTTAAAGAATACAGTGTTATTAAGTAGAATATTGGGAGTATTTTTTATAGCCAAAGGGTCAGAACTAGAAAAAGTGGAGGAGGAAAACATGTTTACAGATGGAAGAAGCAAGAAAGTAGTTTTTATAGCACATTGTTTATTAAATCAAAATGCTATTTCAGATGGGACTGCCATATATCCTGCAACATTTAAGGATGTAATTGAATTATTTGTTAATGAAGAAGTAGGTATTGTTCAATTACCATGTCCAGAACTTAGTTGTTTGGGAATTGATAGGGGAAATGAAAATGGTGCTAATCGTTCTCCAAATTGTGGAGTTGATACTACTTCAGACAATGATGAAGAAATCAATGGTAAGGGTTTGTTTATGTCAGAACTTTATGAAAAACTTGAAAAAGAGAATTTATCAATTCCAATGATAGGATTAAAGAGTACAGATGACTACATAGTGAAGATAACAACATTAATTCAAAAAAATGAGTTATTACATTGATTTGGTACTTATTTTTGGAATAAGATTTATTATTATAAAGGCAGAATAATAAAAAAACGGGACGTAGTAGCCAAGTGCTGGCAAAGACGCCCTGTTTTTTTATATAACCTAAAAATATGTACTTTTTTAAATTTATTATATTCTTTTAAATTGAATTTTTTCATCTGAACACAAAGTTTCAAACCTGTATGTATCTGTCATCTCATAAAAACCAAAAAATATAAAACCATCACGAGAAGTAAATTCATATTGAATATTTTCACTTTTCAGTGTCTTTTCTACTTCACTTATTTTTTCACTATATATAATGTCCACCATATAATTTATCATTGTAGAATCCCTCCTATTAATATGACAATATTCAAATATATAATAACATATTTAGATGATACAATTGTATTAAAAATGAAATAAATCTATTATATTAAGGTATTAAATTTTTATTAAAATGCTTATGAATAATCTAAATAATAATAGTTTGATACTAAATAAGATAAGAATTTGAATCTTGAATAAAAAATAAGAAGCTATAAATAATATAAGTATCATTTATGGCTTCTTATTTTTTATTTATTAGGATTACATATAAAAGCAATCACTATATTTTTTGTTTAAGTTTTAATACTTGTTTTACGATATTTGTTGAATGGTCAGAAATTCTTTCTAAATTAGTAAGTAAGTCAAGATAAAGCACACCAGCATCTATTGTACAACTTCCATTATTTAATCTAATCATGTGTGAATTTCTAAAAGTTTTTTCTAAGTAATTTACTTCATTTTCAACTTCTAAAACCTTGTTTGCTAACTCAAAATCTTTAACATCTAAAACTATTAAAGCATCCTTGAAGTTAGTCATAGTTTTATTGTATATTTGGTATATTTCTTTTATTGCACTGTCAGAGAAGCTAATATTCATTTCTTTAACACTCATAGCTAATTCAGCTATATTTTCTGCATGGTCAGATACTCTTTCAATATCATTTACAGTGTTAAAAAGTAAATCTGTTCTAAAACGTTCATCATCTCTAAGAGGTTCTTTAGAAAGTTTTAATAGATAGTTCAGTATATCTTTTTGTAATTTATTGACAACTTTTTCTGATTCAAAAGTTTTATTAATATCATCACTACTCTTATTTAAGAATCCTGCAATTGCATGTTCTAAAGAATTTGTAGCTTTGTGTCCCATTCTTACAACTTCTTGTACAGTATTACCAAGTGCTATAGATGGAGTACTAAACATTCTTTCATCTAAGTACTTAGTATTATTTACTACTTCTGATTCAGTTTCTTTAATAGGTATAAGTTTACTTGCTAATTTAACTATGTATTTAGAAAATGGTAATAATATTATAACATTTGTAAGGTTAAATAAAGTATGTGCATTTGCTATTTGTCTAGCCGTATCAGTTGGGTCAAAATGAGTAACTATAGCTGATATAGGCTTATTTAAAATAAGCATAAATATGATTGTACCAATTACATTAAAACTTAGATGCATTACAGCTGCACGTCTAGCATTCCTGCTTGCACCCACACTTGATAAAAGTGAAGTAACACAAGTACCAATATTATCTCCATAAAGGATAGGTAAAGCAGCTGATAGAGGTAGTATTCCTTGAGAAGCCAAGGCTATTAACATACCCATAGATGCACTTGAACTTTGTATAATACCTGTTATAGCAAATCCTGCTAATATACCTAATAGAGGATTTTTACTAAAATATAAGAGTACATCAGTAAATGCTTTATATTCAGCAAGTGGTGCCACTGCATCTTTCATAAATTCCATTCCTGTAAACAATATACCAAAGCCAATAAGTATTTCAGATAAATGTTTTGTTTTTTGATTTGATGTAAATAAATAGAATACAATACCTACACCTAGAGCAATTGGTGCTATTCCTTCAAGATTAAATGAAACTAATTGGGCAGTAACTGTAGTACCTATATTTGCCCCCATTATTACACCAATAGCTTGACTTAGATTCATTATTCCTGCATTTACAAATCCTACAACCATAACCGTAGTAGCACTTGAACTTTGTATAATACCTGTAACAACTGTACCTACCAGTACACCCATAACAACATTACTTGTTAAGAGTTCAATAATTTTTTTTAATTTGTCTCCTGCCGATTTTTGTAAACCTTCTCCCATTAAACTCATTCCATAAAGAAAAAGTCCAAGTCCACCGATAAGACTAATTGCTATATTCACGATATTTCCTCCCTTAAGAAATTAATAAATTTTTTATCTGAATTATAAACTTTATTAACTAAAATTTATCGTTTCCTTAATATAGAATAACAAATTTTGTCAATAAAAATATTAATGTTTTGTTAAGTATACGTTAAGAGAATGTTAAATCTTTAAGTTGTTGTTAATTTGAGAAAATTCACTATATATAGTAATTTAAAGACTTTAACTAAGATTTGGCTTATTTTATGTATAATTGATTTAACAAAGAATTAACCATATTTGTAAAAATCATGTAAAAAATATCATTCTTTTTAGAATTATATTTTTTAATTATAAATATTCTTATATTCAATTGGTGTAAGATTATTAAACTTTTTAAAAACCATGCTATAGTAGTTTTGACTATTGAATCCAACGAGTACAGCAACATCTAAAATAGATAAATCTTTTTTTAGTAAGTATCTTTTACTCTTTTCAACTCTGACTTTATTCAAAAAATTAGTAAAAGTATATCCACTTTCTCTTTTGAATAGAGAACAAAAATAACTTTTATTAAGTTGTAGGTCATTACATACATCAGTTACTGTTATGTCTTCTGAGTAGTTTTTATGAATATAATCTATAGTTTTCTTTACATAAAAACTAAGAGCTGGTTTATGTTTCATTTTATCATGACATATCTCCAATAAGAGATTGGATATGTAATTTAAACATGATAAAGGCTTAAATGGTATGTCAATAAACTCAATGTCATTATTGATACAGGACTTAAATGGACCTACAATAAAATAACCACTAGAGACATCAAACTTATGTATAGGCATAACTAAAAAATGTAGGTCATCACAAAAACTTAACATTACATAGGAAAGATTTTTATTAGATATAAAATCTGTACTATTTATGTTATTAAATATATTTAAACTTAGAAAATATGTTTCTAAAGTAGAATTATATCCAATACTGCAAATCTCTTTTAAGTCCTTACTAACTGCTTTTGTGGGAATATTACAGCAGTCAAAAAAATCGTTAATAATGAGTTCCATATCATCTTTAAAATCTTTCAAAAAATCACCTCTTTTAAATTTATACAAATATTTTTATAAAAAAACAAATATAGTTAAGAATTAAAAAAATATATCGATTAAAATAGTTATTGCGAATGATAATTAATTTCGTTAAATAATATTATGATGTAAGAGAGGTAGAAAGTCAATGAAAAAAATAGCTATTTATGGGAAAGGAGGAATTGGAAAATCAACAACAACTTCCAATTTATCAGCATCACTTTCTCGTTTAGGATATAAGGTAATGCAAATAGGGTGTGACCCAAAATCTGATTCAACGAAAAATTTAATGAAAGGCAAATTTATACCCACAGTACTTGATGTAATGAAAGAAAAAAAGGAAGAATTAAAGCTTGAAGACATAGTGTTTGAAGGTTATGGAGGAGTATTATGCATTGAAGCTGGAGGACCAACTCCAGGTGTAGGATGTGCAGGAAGAGGTATAATAGCAGCTTTTGAAAAATTAGAAGAATTAAAAGCATTTGAAATATATAATCCAGATGTAGTAATTTATGATGTTTTAGGAGATGTTGTTTGTGGCGGTTTCTCAATGCCAATAAGAAATGGATTTGCAAAGGAAGTGTACATAGTAACTTCTGGAGAAATGATGTCAATGTACGCTGCAAGTAATATATCTTTAGCTGTAGAACAATTTAAAAACAGAGGATATGCTTCTTTAAAAGGTCTTATATTAAATGCCAAGAACGTTGAAAATGAAAGGGAATTAGTTGAAAAATTGGCAGATGAAATAAACAGTGAAGTTTTTCATTATATACCAAGAAATAAAATTGTACAGCAGTCCGAAAATAACGGACGAACTGTTATAGAAGAAGATAAAGATAATGAAATGTCAGAAGTATATATAAATCTTGCAAATAAAATTATGCAAGATAATTAAAGAATATATGTTTAAAATAAAGTTTATTATGGAGGAAATTTTATGAAATTAAAAAAATTATGCTCGGTATTTTTACTTAGCTCACTAATATTAACAGGGTGCTCAAAACCATCAGATAGTGAATCTAAAGAAACAAATAATAATGTAAATGTAGTTTCTTCTACAGTCGCAGCGACACAAGTACTAGATAAATTGGATGCTACATTGGTAGGGATACCAACAACTAAATCTGAGTTACCTGAAAAATATAAAAATTTACCAGAAGTAGGACAGGCTATGAATCCTGATTTAGAAATTGTAGCATCTCTAAAACCAGATGTATTTGTGGTTGATAGTATGTTTAAAGAAAATGTTGAAAAAAGCATGAAGGAATATAACTTAGATACTTTTTATTTTGAGACTGGTACATATACAAAATTCCTTAAAAGTATAGAAAGTTTAGGAGAAAAAATAAATAAACAGAGTGAGGCAAAAAAACTTATTGATGAGCTAGAAGGAGTAGAACAATCTGTATTAGCAAAATCAAAAAAACAAGCAAAAAAACCAAAGGTAGCAATATTATTTGGTGGTGGCAATAATTTTATGCTAGCTACAAAAAGCTCATATCTTGGGGACTTAGTAAAAACAGTAGGTGCTGAAAATATAACTGATAATATAACTGATAATGTAGAGTCAGGTTATATACAATTTAGTTTAGAACAAATTTTAAAAGAAAATCCAGATTATATACTTAGATTTGCACATGGAAATATTGAAGAGACAAAGAAAGCATTTGATGAGTCTTTTGAAAAAAATCCTGCGTGGGCTACATTAGATGCAGTGAAAAATGGGAAAGTCATAGATTTAGATTCAAGTATATTTAATGTGTCTGCAAATATATATGTTAAAGATTCAATAAATAAATTAGGAGATATCTTCTATGGAGATAAATAAATTTTAGGTGGGTAATATGGATAATAAAAAAATTTTATTAATAATTACTGGTATGATAACTGTAATTATTTTGCTAATTCTTTTTTCTACTATAGGAAGTGTTAATTTAAGTATTAGAGAAATATTCGATGCACTGATAAATGAAAATAGTCCAATGGTTACTACAATTGTATATAAGATGAGATTGCCTAGGAACATCTTGGCAGCATTAGTTGGAGCAAATTTAGCTGTTTCAGGTCTATTATTACAAGCTGTTATGAAAAATCCATTAGCAGACCCTGGTATAACAGGTATATCAACAGGAGCAAGTGTGGCTGCTATTATAATATTGCTTCTATTTCCACAATACACAAGTATATTACCAATAGTTGCTTTTATAGGAGGTCTTATATCTTGTGCAGTGGTCTATTTAATGGCATATAAAAATGGCCTTAGACCAGAGAGAATCATACTAGCTGGTGTAGCAGTAAACGCTATATTAGGTGGTGTGATATCATATTTATCAACTATGTATAGTGAAAGAATCCAAAGTGCAATGTTATGGTTAAATGGTAGTTTGGCAACAAAAACATGGCTAGATGTAAATATGTTGATATGGTATTCTATTGCAGGACTTATAGGGGCGGTTTTCCTTATCAGAAGTGCAAATGTACTACAATTAGGAGATGATGCAGCTACAAATTTAGGTTTCAATGTAAATAGAAGTAGATTTGTAATATCATTAGTAGCAATATTTCTAGCTGGAGTCTCTACTTCTATAGTAGGGGTTATTAGTTTTGTAGGTCTAATAGTGCCACATATAACACGTATGTTACTTGGTAGCGACCATAAATATACAATCCCATTCAGCATAATCTTAGGAAGTATAGTTTTATTAATTGCAGACACATTGGCAAGAACAATAGGAGGCTCGATAGAGATTCCAGTGGGTGTTATTATGTCCATAATAGGAGGTCCATTCTTTTTATACTTATTAAGAAAGAGAGGCAGTTATTAATGTTTAATATAAAAGATATTACGATAGGATATGAAGATAAAATTATCATAGACAACCTGAGTGTAAGCATAAAAAAAAGTGAAGTAGTTTCTATATTAGGACCAAATGGTTCAGGAAAATCTACACTTCTTAAAGCATTGTCTAGAATTCTGAAAATCAAACGAGGCGACATATATATTGGTAAAAAGAATATAAAAGTCATGAGTAATAAAGAAATCTCAAGACAAGTGGCATTATTAGCTCAGCATAATGTCTCTTTAAAAGATATAAAAGTAAAAGACTTAATATACTATGGAAGAATACCACATAAAGGTTTTTTTGAAGGCAAAAATAAGAATGATGATGAGATAGTGACTTGGGCAATGAAAAACACAGGTCTTGAAACGTATAAAGATAAATTGGTAAGTAATCTATCTGGAGGCGAAAGACAAAGGGTATGGTTAGCAATGGCTCTTTGTCAAAAGCCAGATATACTTTTATTAGATGAGCCAACAACATATTTAGATATATCTCATCAATTAGAACTTATGGAACTTATAAAAGATATAAATAAAAAGTTTAAAATGACTATAATTATGGTTTTGCATGATATAAATCAAGCAAGTAAATACAGCGATAGACTTATTATCATGAATAAAGGTTCCATAGTAGCAGATGGTCATCCTAATAGTGTAATAAGTGAAAAAATAATAAAAGATGTCTATAAAGTGAAATGCGATATAGATGTAGACCCAATTAGTAAAAAGCCTAGGATTCATCCAATAATGCTATGTAGAAGAACTAGCAGTATATGAAAATATAAATAACTAATAATTAAAGAATAAAAGTTACTGACCATGTAGTTTTATAATCTTAAAACTATATGGTTAATGAGATTAGAAAGGAAAAAATATGTATACTTTAGATGTATTAAATAGATTAAAAGATATAGATTGTGATAAAGATATAAAATCTCTATCGTATGCTGTATTCCCAGGGACACATTGTCCATTGTTTGGAGTTGTATTGACTGCATCATATATAAAGAATATGGCTCTTGTAATAGTGGGAACTAATGAATGTACTTACTATAGTAAAAATTTTGCATATCACAGACAATCTGGTAAAGATAGTATTTATTCAGTAGTATTAAAAGATAAAGATATAGTTTTTGGAGCGGAAAAAAAAGTAGTAGAGGCTGTAAAGTATATTTCAGAAAACGAAAAATTTGACGCAATAATGATAGTAACTACATGTGTACCAGAATTAATAGGAGAAGATTATAATGCCTTATCTAGTGAATTGGAAGATATGCTTGGGATACCTGTCTTGACAGTTAATACAGAGCATTATACTTGTAATTCTCATATACTTGGTATGACTAGAGCTTTAAAAAGTCTATCATCAGTTATGGAGCATTATAAAGATAAAGAAGGAGTTAATATTTTAGGTCATAGACAAGAAAATGTAGAAGATACAGAACTTATAAAACTGCTTACAAAAGAAGATGTAAAAATAAATTGTGTAATTCCATCTAAATGTACTATAAAAGACATTAAAAGAGCATCTAGTGCTAAATTAAACATAGTAACAGATATGATAGCTTTGGATTTGGCAGAAGATATGAAAAATAAATTTGGAATAGAGTACATATATTATGATAAAAACATGAAAGAATCAATTATAATAGAAAACTATAGCAAGCTTTGTGAACTTTTGGATATAGATTTACAAGATGAATTATTAAAGCAAAGGCAAATATACAATTCATTATTGAGTGAATGTAGATTTTTACTAGAGGGTAAAAAATTAATTTATGGTAATACACCAATGATGGCATTTGAAACGGTTGATTTTTTAACTGAGTTGGGATTGATTCCAGAATTTATTCAGGTAAGAGAGCTTTATGAACAAGATAGCTTATTTAAAGATAACATAATAAAAAAAGGATACAATCCATATGTAAGTAGAATTGCAAATATAGCACCACTTAGAAATTTGTATGAAAATATAAATGCAGATATTTATATAGGACATGAAAATCCAATGTTATTAAGAGAAAAAGGGCTTATGCAAATAACACTAGATGAACATGCACAAAAAATAGGTTTTGAGCTTCCCATAGGAATAATGGAAACTCTAATTAAACTATTTGATGTAAAAAAATCTGCAAGAAGGGAAGTGGTTTAAGATGGAAATATATAAATACTTTCCAAATCCTTCTGATAGAATGGGAATAATATTTACACTATCATCAATAAATGAAGCCTGTGTTATAGAATTTGGTCCATCAGGTACAACTCATTATGCAATAGAAGCAATTGGAAGTCTGAATGGAGAAGATAAGGCTAAAATTTATTCAACCCATATGAGTGAAAGTGATGTTACTTTTGGAAACTATGATAGATTAGAGAAAGCTATAATTGAAATAGATAATAATATCAGACCTAAGTATATTTTTGTAATGGCTTCATCTGTATCATCAATTATAGGGACAGACATAATAGGTATATGTAACGTTTTAGGTAAGTCTGTGAACAGTAAACTAATTCCAATTACAACAGGTGGATTGAGAGAAGATTATAATCAAGGAGTAGAAGAACTTATATATATATTAGCAAAAGAAGTTGTTAAAGATAGTAATGAAAAATTTGATAGTTTTAATATAGTTGGATGTAATATAGACCAATTTAATTTTTTATCAGATTGTGAAGAAATAAAAAGGATGATGAAGACGTTTTTTAAAAAAGATGTAAATGTAACTTTTACATCATATACATCAATAGATGATATAGAAAATGCTTCTACATCAAGTTTAAATATAGTGCTTAGAAAAGAAGGTATAAAAGCAGCTGCTTTTATGAAAGATAAGTACAATATACCATATGTATATAAAAAACCATATGGTATAAAAAATATTGGAGAGTTCATAAATGAAATACAAAAAGTAACTACATGGGATTTAGATAAAAATGCTTATGAAGCTGAAGTATCTATTATAAAAAAGTATTTGTTTAACATAAAAAGGAAGTTTTATTTTTATGAAGAAAGCAAAAAATGTGCTGTATTTGGAGATTATGATACTGCTTTAGGTTTCAGGGATTTGTTAGAGGAATTAGGTCTTGAAGTTGATAGAGTTAATATATTGCATAATGCAGATTGTAATGATAAATCTGTGTATATTGGAAACGATGAACTAGATAGAAGTAAATATTTAAAAGAGAGTGACTTATTAATACTATTTGGAGATGGTGCTAGTATAGATATGCAACACAATTCAAAGTTGGATATACAAATAAGTAATCCGAATCTAAAAAGTGTAAACATATATCCATATACTCCATTTGTAGGATTAAGAGGAATTCTTTATATAATCGAAAAAATACTAAATATATAATATCAAGGGCACAGATAATATGTAAAAATACTTATTATGAATAGATTTAATATAAATTAATGTATATTTTATTAAAATAATTATTAGTTATGTTAGAAATCCTAAGATATTGGATATAATATAATAAACAGGTAAATTTTGTAATTAAAAAAGTACCTAGTTTATCTTAAATATAGGGGAAGTGGGGATATTTTATGGGAAGATTAATGGAACTTATAGAGAGAAAATTTTTAAAAGATGTAGAGCTTTTAGAATTGGAAGACATAGAAAATGTAATAGAATGTAAAATGACACAACCATATAATGCTCATTATAATGAATATTTGGTAAAAGTAAAAAATAGAGATATTATAGAAGAATATTTTGTGTATTTAAAACATAGATAAGCATAAAAGAGGTCTGTATTTATTTGTATTGTTGCAAAATAAAGACAAGCCTCTTTTACGTTAAATATAAACTATAAAATTGCTATTTATTTGATTTTTTCAACAACATTAGTTAATATTGAATCTAAATCATCGCTAATTTCTGTAACACCATTATGAGTAATATCTATGATTTCTTTAGTCATAGGAAGTTCTCCTAAAAGTTCTAAATCTAAATCATTTAAAAATGTCTCAGTAGATTCTCCATCAAATAACTTGATTTTTTTAGAACAATCAGGACATTGGATATAACTCATGTTTTCAATAACTCCAAGAACATTTATGTTCATTTTTTTAGCCATATTAACTGCTTTTGATACAATCATAGATACTAAATCTTGAGGTACAGAAACCATAACTATTCCACTTATAGGGATAGATTGCATAACTGTTAATGCAACATCTCCAGTACCAGGAGGCATATCTATTAATAAATAGTCTAATTCCTCCCAAAGAACATCAGTATAAAATTGTTTTACAACTCCTCCAAGTAAAGGTCCTCTCCAAACAACAGGTTCATTTTCATCATCTATCATAAGGTTTATAGACATTACTTTTATGTTGTTTGCATTTTCTACAGGATAAATATAAGAGCCATCAGAATAAGCTTTTACATTTTTTACACCCATAAGTCTAGGAATACTTGGTCCAGTTATATCTGAATCTAATATACCAACCTTATATCCCATTTTATTTAGCTTATTAGCAAGTAAAGCAGTTACAGTTGATTTTCCAACCCCACCTTTTCCACTCATAACACCAATTATTTTTCCAAATTTATTGTTAGGGTTATTTTCAATAGAACAATTTGATTGACTATTACAATTTCCCTTTGATGGACATGAATTACAATCTGCCATATCTATTACCTCCAAACTTTAATATTTATTAGATTATTTGTAACCTACATATACTATTTTAGTACAATTGAATCATAAAGTCATTATTTAAAAGTAACTTAGAATATTTTCTGTTGGTTTGTTTGTAATTTATAATAAAAAAAGAAGGTAATAAAAAATTATAACCTTCTAAAAAAGTGATTATTTCAACTGACCTATAGATATTAATCATATAAATATATGGAAAACATTTCAATATATTATGCATAACTGGTCATTTTATAAGTGTAACTGGGAATTAGATGTATATTTTATAAAAATTTGATAAAAAAACAATTAAAAATAGCAAAGAAAAAAGATATAATTAGAAATGTAGTAGTAAATGTTTTATTATAGATAATAGTGTTTAAGTATTTTAAATAATATTTGGAGGAATATAGATGGAATTAAGACCAAGAAGTGCAAAATTAGAAGAATTCGATAAGGTAATAGAATTAATAAACTATGTATTTAGGATATCAAGAAATCATAAACCAACTATGATGGAGGAGTTCCCTCTCTTATTAAATAAAAATAATATAGAAAATATGATTATAATATCAGAAGATGATAAAATAGTTTCAGATGTAAATTATTTAATTCAAGATGTATATATTCAAGGAAATAGGCTGAAAGTTGCAGCTATAGGCGGGGTGTGTACTCATCCAGATTATGAAAAAAAAGGCTATTCATCTAAGGTATTGGATAAAGTAGAAGAAAAAATGTTTTATGATGGTGTAGATATTGTAATCATTTCAGGAACAAGAACTTTGTACAGTAGAAGAAATTGTAGTTTGGTAAAAAGCTTCTACAAATATACAATAAAACCTGAGAATGTGAAAATACCATATGAAATAGTTGAATTTGATGAAACTAATTTTGAAAACGATGATGATTTAGACAAAATGATTGAACTATATAATCAAAATAGTACTAGATTTATAAGAAGTAAAGATGAGTTCAAAAAATTATTACATGCAGCAACTATTGCTTGGGGACCAATTGATTATAAGAAGGTATTTATAAAAGAAAATAATAATAGTATAGGATATTTAATAATAAGAATAATAAAAAAAGAAAATTCTATTGTAGGAGAAGTGGCTGAGATAGGGTTAAACTCTGTAAATGTTGAAAATATATTGAAATACGTAACAAATAAATTTGGTTTAGAATATTTAGATTATAAAGTACATGTAAGAAATCTTAAAGACCAATTACAAGGTAATGAAATAAAAACTTTGGATTATCAACAAGGAACTATGAAAATAATAAATTTTGTAAAATTGTGTGATAACCTAAGAAGTTATTTTAATCAATATATAGATTCTGAATTATTAAAATATATGGAGTTTAAACAAGTTGAAAATAAATATATTATTAAATATAAAGAAGAAGAACTTGTAATAGAAAGTTTGGATAAACTTAATAAACTGTTTTTTGAAAAAAACGAAGAGCAATACAATGAATTTAAACATTTAAAAAATATACATGAATTTGCAACAAAGGTGTTTCCTTTAGATTTTCCATGGACTGCAAATTTAAATTATCAATAATTGTGTGCTTTTCGACTGTATTCAATAAAAATGGATTATGTTTAAAGAGAGCTCTTATTAAATAACGTAAATTAGTTTATGTTAAAAAAGAAATTTTGTAAGATACTAGAAGGGATGAAATATTATATGGACATACTTGATGATATAGCAGAATGCATATTAAATATGGGTGTAGACAATATAGAAAATTTAGTGAAAATTGCTATAGATAAAAATATTGACGTAGAAGATATTTATGAATATGGTTTAAACAAAGGTATGATAGGAGCTTTAGATAAATTTGAGAATAAAGAATACTATCTTTCAGAAGTTATAGTATGTACAGATGCATTAAATAAAGGAATTAATCTTTTGAAAGGAACTGGAAAAGTAAAGGAGAAATCAAAGGGAGTAATTCTGATGTCTGTAGTAGAAGGAGATACCCATGAGATAGGAAAAAACATTGTAAAAGTAATGGTAGAAGCTACTGGATATAAAGTTATTGATTTAGGTGTAAATAGAAAAAGTAAAGATATAATAGAAGAGGCTATAAAAAACAATGTTGATATAATAGGCTTATCTTCAATGATGACAACGACTATGGAGAACATGAAGTCAGTTATAAATGAGCTTAATAGGATTAAGATAGATAAAAAACCAAAAGTAATAATTGGTGGAGGTTCTGTAAGTATGGAGTTTGCAGAAGAAATAGGAGCAGATGGATATAGCTCAAATGCTCCAAAAGCAGTCAAATTAATAAACAAACTTATAGGAGGTGAAGTTTAAGATGTTTTCAAATATGACTTTACTTCAATATATAAATAGTGAGGATAGAGGCTTCTTTCTGCCTGATATGGGTACAAATGGATTATTTTTAATAAATAAAAAGGCATATGAAGTGTATGATAGTGTAGATACTCAGTTAGAATTAGCAAAGACTATGGACAAGTATTTTGAATCAGATTTTATATATTCATTCTGTGATGGGATTACGTTTTGTGAGACTTTAGGTCTAGAGACACTAAGACCGGATTATGATTTTCCAAGTGTATTAACACATACTATAACTGATAGGGAAAAATTAAGAAAACTAGAAGTTCCAGACCCTTATACAAGTGGACGTATGCCACTTAATATAGAAAGTTTGTCACTTATATCAAAAAGTATAAAAAAACCATTGTATGAAGCTATACAAGGTCCATTTACACTTGCAGGCCAATTAGCTGGAGCTACACAACTTTTGAGATGTATAATAACTGATAAAAAATTTGTAGAAGAGCTATTGGAATTTACAACTGAGTTGGTAAGAAGATATGCTGTGGCTGCAAATAAAGCAGGAGCTAAGTATATTTCAATAGCAGAACCAACATCAGTGACTTTAAGCAAAGATAGATTTGATGAGTATATAGTAAAAAATTTAAATAAAATATATGATGAGCTTGATTGTTGGAAAGGGATGCATATATGTGGAGATACTAGGGAATTATTAGACAATATGTTAAGTTGTAATATAGATGCAGTAAGCTTAGACCAAATTTTGGACTATGAAGAAATTGCTCCAATGATTCCTAGAGATATAGTATTGATTGGTAACTTGGACCCAATAAAGCTTCTTAGTCGCTCTAACCCAGATAAGATTAGGAGAGAGACACTAAAGTTGTTAAAGAAGATGAGAGGATATGACAATTTCTTATGTAACTTTGGATGTAACTGTTTAAATACTACTCCAGTAGAAAACTTACAAGCAGCTATAAAGTCAGGAAGAATTAGTTATAAAGAATTAGATAGGATTGATATTAATGAATTATAATAGTAATAAAGATAAATCTTTTTTAGAATCTCTAAATCTAGAAGACATTTTTATAGATAAGAACATTGTGCTAAAGTTTTTGGGGTATGGAAATAGGAAGGCTCCAGATACGATTAATGAAATCGTTGAAAAAGAAATAAAAAATATAAATGATAGCTTAGATATTAAGATATATATGAGTGATATTGATATTGATAAAATGCCTAAAAAGTGTAAAAAAGCATTTGCTATACTATACACAATAGGAGATAAGATTGACATCAAGATGAACGACTATATGGAAAATTGTAATATGATGGCAGGGTTAGCACTGGATAAAATAGGAGTAGTGTGTTTAGATTGTATTAATGAAAAAATAAAGAGAAACTTAAAAGAAGAATATAATAATCTCAATATATCATACGAAATATATCCAGGAGATAAAGATTTTGAGATTGAGAAACAGAGAGAGATTTATAACTATATAAAAAATAAATATAATAATGTAGAAATAGAAATCAATGATTATCACCAACTATCACCTATAAAGAGTGTGGCAATGCTTATTTTAATGGGAGATGAGGAAAATCTCGAATCAAGATGTAGTAAATGTACTCAAAAATGCTTTTAGCTATTTTTAAGATTGAAACTTGTTTTATGTATAAATTGCAATAATTTTTTTAGTTACTATATTTATAAACTAAAAAAATTATTGCAAAATAATAATATTCCACTTGATATATTGGTAATTCACAAACTAAATAATTTTCTTCAACTCAATCAGACTACTTATTTCATAAGTTGGTGAATAGTTAGTATTATTTATACTGTTATTGAAATTTAACCAACAAGTATCTATTCCTGAATTTATTCCTCCTAAAATATCTGATGTTAAACTATCACCAATCATTAATACAGAAGATTTATCACAACAATCAAATTTTTTAAGTGCATATTTAAATATTTCAGGATTTGGTTTTGATACTTTTAATTCCTCAGAGACAATTATTCCATCGATATACCCTTTTATTTCTGAATTTTTAAGCCTTTTGTTTTGAACTTCAGATATTCCATTTGTTATTATAATTATTGTGTATTTTTTCTTGAGATATGATAATATATTAACTGCTCCTGGAATTAAAAATGTACATTCACTTAAAAAATTTAAGTACATTTTGCTAAGAGTTTTAGGGTCAACATCTAATTTCATTTCATCTGCAAAAAGTTTAAATCTAAGCAATTTAAGTTCGTCTAAAGTTACGATATTTTTTTCAAGGTCAAGCCAAAGTTTATCACTTATATTTCTATATATTTCTATACATTTCTCATAATCAAGTTTCAAACCAAATTCAGATAGGAGTCTTTTAAAAGCATGTGATTCACTCTTCTTAAAATCAAATAAAGTATCATCTGCATCAAAAAATATAAATTTATATGTTTTCATAAGTTTTATTCCTCTATAAAATAACTGCAAAAATTACTTTACTTTCGCTATTTGAATTGTTTTGCCATTTGTGTTTTGTTCCCAGAGGAACTTTAACACTATCTCCTTTGAATAGAGTGAATTCATCATCATCCATAAAAAGTTTGACTTCTCCATCCAAAACATATGCAATCTCGTCTCCATTGTGAGTAATCCTATCTACACAAGAAGAGGTATTTGGAGCTAAATCCATAATTGCAAATTCTAAATTGCTACTAGAGTCTGGAATTAAAACTTCATATACAACGTCATTGCTTCCAGGCAAAATAACTTTTTTTCTACTATCATGTCTTACTATTAAGCTTTTTTTATCTACCTCAGATACAAAAAATGTAAATAGAGGAACATTTAGAGAAGATGCTATAGACTTTAATGAATTTACAGATGGATTAGCAAGGCCTCTTTCTATTTGGCTTAATAATGATGGTGTAACATCAGCTAGTTTTGCTAAATCTCTAATACTTAAATTTTGTTTTTTTCGAACTTCAGCTATTTTTTCTCCTAAATTTAAATCATTCATATGAATATCCCTTCTTTTTCATTTTAAAAAATATTATCCTAAAATAATCAAATAAAAAAATTATACAGTATGAAATTATTATAACATATAGAATGTATTTTTGAAAAAATAATGTTCAATCTAATTGAATAAATTAAAATATAATTGACAAGTGAATACAGAATACTTAAAATATATTTAAATAAAATTAAATTAAGTAAAAAATAATTAACCTATGATAGGAGGGAGTATTATGCAAATAACAACTTTTGGAGCTATATTTGGCTTATTAGTAGCAATTATTTTAATTATAAAAAAATTTCAAGCTGTTTATAGTTTAATGTTAGGAGCATTTATTGGAGGAATAGTTGGAGGAGCAAATATAACACAAACTGTAGATTTTATGGCAACTGGGGCTATGAACATTTCACCATCAATTCTTAGAGCTTTAGCATCAGGAGTATTAGCAGGAAGTTTAATAAAAACAGGGGCAGTAGATAAAATATCAGAACAGATTGTAAAAATATTAGGAGAAAGGAGAGCTTTGCTTTCAATTGCCGCTTCAACTATGGTACTTTCTGGAGTAGGAGTAAATTTGGATGTATCTATAATAACAGTGGCACCTATAGGATTATACATAGGAAGAAAATTAAATTATTCCAAACTATCAATACTTTTAGCAATGTTAGGAGGAGGGAAAGCAGGTAATATCATATCGCCAAATCCGAATACTATAGCAGTGGCAGGTAACTTTTCTGTTAACCTATCTAGTGTTATGATTGCTAATATAATTCCAGCAATTGTTGGAATTGTGATTACAATTATTTTAGCAAGTATGCTAACAAACAAGGGGAATAAAGTAGAATCATACGAAATCTTAGAGCAAAGAGAAAATTTACCAAGCTTATTTAAATCATTATGTGGTCCAGTTGTAGCAATATTCTTATTGTTCCTGGGGAATATATCTCCAATAGTCATAGACCCTATGATAGCTCTTCCAATAGGGGGAATAGTAACCTTAATTGCCACAGGAAATATGAACAATTCAAGAGAGTATTTAGCCTTTGGATTATCTAAAATGCAAGGTGTTTGTATATTATTACTTGGAACAGGAACTATTGCAGGAATTATACAGGTTTCTGAATTGCAACAGAGCACAATAAGTATCCTGCAATTTTTAAATATGCCACAATTTTTATTAGCACCAATTTCAGGTATACTTATGTCATTAGCAACAGCTTCATCAACAGCTGGAGCTACTATAGCATCATCAACTTTTTCTGATGCTATAATAAATGGAGGTCTGTCACCAATTTCAGGAGCATCAATTGTAAATGCAGGCTCTAGTGTGTTTGAGCAATTACCACATGGCTCATTATTCCATACTAGTGCAGGCAGTATAAATATGGATATAGGAGAAAGGTTTAAATTAATTCCATATGAAGCATTAATAGGAATAGTGATGACTATAGTTTCAACATCTATCCAATTAATTTTATAATAAATACAAATATTTAATGAAAAAGTAGGATTTTGTTATTAAATATTGAATTTAATAATAAAAAGAAGATTGGAGTTTTAAAGTGAATAAAAAAAAGATAGTTATTATGGGCATTATTTATTCTTTTTTAGTGGTATTTTCACTTACAAATATGTATGTAAATACGGAATATAATCTCAATATATTTGAATATATTAAAAAATCACTACCATTTACAAAAGAAGAAAAAGAATGGTTGGAGGAACATGATAATTTGGTGTATAGTTCTGACCAAAGTTCTCCTCCTTTGAGGTATGAAGGTAAAGAAGATGGGCAGTATAAAGGAATCATTGTCGACTTAATGAATTCTTTGTCAATTCAAATTGGTAAAGACTTTTATTTTAAACCAAATACTTGGTGGAAAGAATCTTTCATAAATTCGGTAGATAATAGTATAAAATTCTTCGATTTAATTCCATCAGAAGAAAGAGCAAAAAAATTTATATTTACAGACCCAATATATACTTTAAGTGCAAATATACTAAAAAATGAGAAATCTCAAGACATAAGTAGTTATATGGATTTAAAGGGAAAGACAATTGCGATACCAGAAGGTGACTATTCTATAAACTTTTTAGAACAAAAAGTTAAAAACATAAATATAGTATTAACTCCAGATATAAAGACTGGGGTTAATCATTTAATATCAGGGAGAGTAGATGCAGTTGTAGGTGATGAACCAGTATTACAATATTATATAAGTAATTATGGACTTTCAGATAAATATGATGTTTTAACTAATCCTATTTATACTAAAAAAGCTGTTCTTGCTGTACCTAAACAATATGAAGAATTGGTCAGTATTCTAAATAAAGGGATTTTCAAACTTCAAAAAAATGGAGTATATAAAGACTTAAAGAAAAAGTGGTATTTTGCATATAATGATGTTGATGATATATTGTATGAAAGAGGAATTGTGCCAAGTATTTATCTTTTTATAGGTATAATTTTAATATCAATTTATATTTTTTATAGCTATACATATTTGTTAAAGATAGAAATAAAAAGAAAAACAAAAGAAGTACTAGAAAATAAAAAGACTTTAGAAGCTACATTTAATAGTATTACAGATATAATAATGCTTATAGATGAAAATTACAAAATAGTAGAATCAAACAAAGTTCTATCTGATTTTGTGAATGAAATAAGTTACAAAAGAGAAGATTTAATTAACCTTATGAAGAGAATTATTGAAAAAACATTTTCTGAAAGCACCCATAAAACAAATGAAATTGAATTACATAATAAGATTTTAAAGATAAGTACTTTTCCTGTAGAATATAAAAAAAATAATATTGAGTATATAGTGGTTCTAATTAAGGATATAACGAAGGATAAGATAGTAGAGGCAAAGTTACTTAGGGAGAACAAGATGATATCTATAGGTCAGCTAGCTTCTGGTGTAGCACATGAGATAAGAAATCCTCTAGGGATAATAAGAAACAATTGTTATCTTTTAAAAGATGATGTTACAATGGAAGAAGTAAATGACTGTGTAAAATCTATAGAAAGTAATGTAGATAGAGCAAGCAACATAATAACAAACCTGTTAAATTTCGCAAGAATATCGGATGATAATTTAGAAAATATAAATATAAGAAATTTTATTGAAAACATAGTGAAGCTTCAATATAAAATCTTGCAGTTAAAGAATGTTGAAATAAAAATAGAGTGTAATAAGAATTTAGTATGTTATATAAATGGAGAATCACTAAAACATGTATTTATAAATTTAATTTCTAATTCGGTAGATGCAATACATGAAGGTGGGCAAATTATTATAGACTGTTATGTAGAAAACAATTATTTGTTTATAGATTTTAAAGATAATGGTGAAGGAATAAAAGAAAATGCTTTGAAGGATATATTTAATCCTTTCTATACGACAAAACCAATAGGTGAAGGGACTGGTTTAGGCTTATACATTACTTATAATGAAATTAAAAAGAATAATGGAGATATAAGTGTAAAAAGTAAATTAGGTATTGGAACTTGTTTTCATATAAAGATTCCACTAAATAAAGAGGTGACTATATAATGAAAATACTAGTAGTTGATGATGAGCTAGAGTATGGAACGGTAATGAAAAAAATTCTACAAAAGAATGGTTATATTGTAGATATAGCACTAAATGGGGAAGAAGCTATAAGTATCATTAAAAAAGATAAGAATTATGACTTGGTTTTATCTGATGTTATGATGAAAAATATGGATGGGGTACAGCTATTAGACAGAATTAAATCTATTAATAAGAGTATAGAAGTTATATTAGTTACAGGATATGGAAGTATTGAAAATGCAGTTGATGCTATGAAAAGAGGTGCGCTATCTTATTTTATAAAGAGCAATCCTATTGAAAATTTATTAGAAGAAATTGAAAAGGTAAAAGCAGTGAAAGCATCAATTTCTACACAAAAGAATAATTTAGAGTTTACTTTAGAATCTAAAAATAGGAATTTCAATGATGTCATAAAAATTGCAGAAAAAGCTGCTTGTAAAGATGTTAATATATTAATTTTGGGAGAATCTGGTGTGGGGAAGGATATACTAGCCAGGTACATACATAGTATAAGTCCAAGAAGGAACGAGATATTTGTACCTGTAAATTGTTGTGCTTTTTCAGAAAATTTATTGGAGTCTGAGTTGTTTGGTCATGAAAAAGGTTCTTTTACAGGAGCCGTGGATAGTAGAAAAGGTAGGTTTGAGCTTTCAAATAAAGGAACTTTATTTTTAGATGAAATAGGAGATATACCTTTAAATGTTCAAGTAAAATTACTGAGAACACTTGAAGATAAATCTATAGAGAGAATAGGAAGTAATAAATCAATTAAAGTTGATTTTAGGTTAGTTTGTGCAATGAATAAGGAACCAAAAGTAGAAATATCAAACGGAAATATAAGAGAAGATTTTTTTTATAGAATAAGTACAATCACAATAACTATACCACCATTAAGAAGTAGAAGAGAAGATTTAAATACACTTATAGAATTTTTCTTAAATAAGTATCAAAATGAACATGATAAAAAGGTATATTCAATTGATAAGGAAGTAATGGATTTTTTATTAAATTACAATTATCCTGGAAATATAAGAGAATTAAAAAATATAATAAATAGGCTTGTAGTCTTAAGTGAAGAAGGTAATTTATCAAAAGATAATTTAAATTTAATATCAAATAATGTGTATATAGATGAAAAAATAAGTATTAGACCTCTAAGAGAAATAAGAAAAGAATTTGAATGTGAGTATATTGAAAAGGTTTTATCTTTATGTGGAAATAATGTGTCAAACACAGCTAAAAAATTAGAAATTAGTAGAAGGCAATTAACTAATAAAATATCAGAATATAATATTAAGTGAGAAAAAAACTTCTCATTAAATGAGAAAAAAACTTCTCAAACTCTATTAGAAGATAAGTAGAAAAAACATACTTATCTTTTTTTATTATAATTTTAAAATTTAAGATTTACAATAATTATTGTTAAATTCAATACTTATAAAACTTAGAAATGAAAATCTCTATAACATTAATAAATATAATACACATCTTAAATAATTGGCATAGAAAATGCTTTATATATGAATAAACGTAATAATAAATACTTTTAATTGCGATTAAATATATTAAGGGGGATTTTCATATGAAGCTAGAGCTAGGGAATATATTTATAAAAAATGTTGAATTTGGAGAAAAGACGGAAGTAAAAAATGGAGTATTATATGTGAATAGTAAAGAAATAGAAAAAATAGCCTTGGAAGATGAAAGAATTGTAAATGTAAATGTTGAACTTGCAAGACCTGGTGAGTCAGTAAGAATAGCTCCAGTTAAAGATGTAATAGAACCTAGAGTTAAAATTGGAGATGACAGTAAAATATTTCCTGGAATTATAAACAAAGTAAAGACTGTAGGAAGTGGAAGAACACATGTACTTTTAGGAGCTTGTGTTGTAACTTGTGGAAATATAGTTGGATTTCAAGAAGGTGTAATTGATATGAGTGGCCCTACTGCTAAATATACACCTTTTTCAAAAACAAATAATATATGTATTGTTATAAAAGCAAAAGATGGTATAGGTACTCATGACTATGAGGAAGCAGCTAGAATTGTTGGATTGAAAATAGGTGCATATATAGGTGAAGCAGGAAGAGAAGTTGAGCCAGATGAAATAATTGTATATGAGACAAAACCATTATTAAAACAAGTAAAAGAATATCCAGACCTACCAACAGTAGCATATGTTCATATGTTACAATCACAAGGACTTTTACATGATACTTATTATTATGGAGTGGATGCTAAACAAATAATTCCTACTTTTATGTATCCAACTGAAATAATGGATGGAGCTATAATATCTGGAAACTGTGTAGCACCATGTGATAAGGTCACTACATTCCATCATTTAAATAATCCAGTTATACATGACTTATATAAAAGACATGGAAAAGATTTAAACTTTGTAGGTGTTATTTTGACCAATGAAAACGTATTCTTAGTTGATAAAGAGAGAAGTTCTGATATGGTGGCAAAATTAATAGAGTTTTTGGGTGTTGATGGAGTACTAGTTACAGAAGAAGGTTATGGAAATCCAGATACTGACTTAATGATGAATTGTAAAAAGTGTAGTGAAGTTGGAGCAAGTGTAGTTTTGATAACAGATGAATTTCCTGGGAAGGATGGAAAGAGTCAATCTATAGCAGATGCTACTAAAGAAGCAGATGCAGTTGTTTCTTGTGGTCAAGGGAACTTAGTGGTTCATTTTCCAGCAATGGAGAAAATTATAGGAACTTTGGAATATGTTGAAATGATGATTGGTGGGTATAAAGGGTGTTTAAATGATGATGGAAGTATGGATGCAGAACTACAAATAATAATAGCTTCAACTATAGCAAATGGTTATAATCATCTGACAGCAAGATATTATTAAATAAATGGTTGAATATAGAGTTTTGTTAGAGTAATAATTGGTCTAATTAATGTATAACTATAAAGTGTTTTGGAGGGTTAAGATATGAGTAAAATCAGAGTGGTTCATTATATAAATAATTTCTTTGCTGGTATAGGAGGAGAAGAAAAAGCAGACATTCCACCAGAGAAAAGAGAGGGAGCAGTAGGACCTGGAATGGCATTTCAAAGTCAATTTAATGATGATGCAGAAATAATTTCAACTGTAATTTGTGGAGATACGTATTTTGGAGAGAATATTGAAAGTGCAACTCAAGAACTTTTAAAAATGATAAAAGACGAAAAACCTGATTTATTTGTTGCAGGGCCTGCGTTTAATGCAGGTAGATATGGAGTAGCTTGTGGAGCTATTTGTAAAGCAGTTGAAGATGAGCTAAATATTCCTGCAATTACAGGAATGTATAAAGAAAATCCTGGAGTAGACATGTTTAAGTTAGATTTACACATAATATCTACTGGAAATTCAGCAGCTAGTCTTAGAAAAGTAGTTCCAATAATGACAAAGCTAGGTCTTAAACTGGTTAGAGGAGAAGAAATAGGTCCTCCTGAAGAAGAAGGATATATAATGAGAGGAATAAGAAAAAATTTCTTTCATGAACTTAGAGGTTCTGAAAGAGCAATTGATATGTTGGTTAAAAAGATGCAGGGAGAAAACTTTGAAACTGAGTATCCAATGCCTGAGTTTGATAGGGTTACACCTATGAAGCCTATTAAGGATTTATCTAAAATAAAACTTGCACTAGTAACTTCTGGAGGGATAGTTCCGATTGATAATCCAGATAAAATTGAGTCTTCAAGTGCTACTAAGTATGGAATTTATGATTTAACAGATATGGATTCTATGTCAAATAAAGATTTTACAACTATACATGGAGGTTATGATAGAGCATATGTACTTGAAAATCCAAATTTAGTTGTTCCACTAGATGTAGTTAGGGAACTTGAAAAAGAAGGTATAATTGGAGAATTGGCAAATTATTTTGTTACTACTACAGGAACAGGAACAAGTGTTGGAAATTCCAAAAGGTTTGGGGAAGAGTTTTCAAAGAAACTTTTAGAAGATAATGTGGATGCTGTAATTTTAACATCTACATGAGGTACTTGTACTCGTTGTGGAGCAACGATGGTAAAAGAGATAGAAAGAGCTGGTATAGCAGTTGTTCATATTTGTACTGTAGTACCAATATCACTTACAATAGGAGCTAATAGGATTGTTCCAGCAGTGGGAATACCATACCCACTTGGAAATCCTAATCTAGGAGAAGAAGAAAGTAAAAAGATTAGAAAGAAGATAGTTTTAAAAGCTTTAAATGCCTTAAAAGAGGATATAGAAACTCAAACCGTATTTGAATAATAAAAATAATATAACACTTTAATTAAAATTGATATCATAAAATAGTTTTTTTAAATTATTTTATGATATCTTTTTTTATTATGCAAATTTAAATATAGTAAGAATTATTTATATATGTATAAATTAGGCTTATAAAATGATAAATTAATTTGACTTAATCTTGATACATAAATTTAAATTAGATATACTATGAAAAGTGAGGTTGTTACATTTTGGAACATATATTCAACATGTTAGAACAGTTTAATTGAATAGAAAAAATTAACTTTATATAATAATTAGAATAATAACAAGAAAGAAGGTGTATATATTGATTTCAATTGCCATTTGTGATGATGAATCATACATGTTAAATCATATAAAAGAAAATGTACAATTATATATGAAGCAAAATAATCTACTGTGTAATATAGAACTTTTTGATAAAGCAGAAGATTTACTATACAATCACGAAAAGTTTAGCATTATCTTTTTAGATATACAAATGAAAGAGATTAATGGAATGCAGACAGCTAGAAAATTAAGAGCATATGGTAATGATTGCTTTATAGTTTTTGTTACAGTTTTAAATGAATTTGTATATGATGCTTTTGAAGTAGATGCTATAAATTATCTGATAAAACCATTATCTAATGAGAAACTATATAAAACCTTGGATAGGATAGTTATAAAACTTGAGAATAATGAAAATAATTATATCACAATACAAAGAGGTTATTCATATTGGCGATTGAAAATTGTAGATATTTTATATTGTGAAGTCATAAAAAGAAAGATTTACGTTCACTTAAAAAAAGAGACTATAGATTATTATGGAACCATTGATAATTTAGAGAGAAGTTTGCCAACAAACTTTTTTAGATGTCACCGTAGCTATATAATCAATTTGCAATCTGTATATGGGTATGAAAATGGTAATGCAGTTATGGAAAATGGAGACAAGATACCAGTTTCTAGACTACGCCAACAAATATTTTCAGAAGCTATGCTTGAATTTATGAAAAATAGGAGGAGATAGTATGATTAATTTATTTTCTTCTGATTTATTTTTAAAGTATAGTTTTTTATTTTCTTTTATCATATATAGACTTTTGATGGTAATATTGCAATACTATTTTCTAATTAGTTTTACAAATACTAATTCAAAACATTGGAGTTTTATTTTGTATTCGCTAGTTTCATTTCTGTTAATCATCATAGGTACATATTTTAATTTAAATAATTTATTTTCTTCACAGATTCTATTTCTTCTTATGACTTTTTTATTTGTGAATTACATCATAAAAAAATCTACAGTTTTATCTATAGTATCATCTCTATTAGTATATATAATTGAACAGTTAGTATATGGATTTACAGCTCCATTAAATTATCTTATATTTCTTAGTAATGCAAATACAAATATTTATAAATTTTATATAAATGTTGGGATATCATCTTCAATTACTATTATAATAGCTGGATTTATATATTGCTATAGTGCTAAAAAATTTAATATTGAAGTTGTAAAATTTGATAAGTATTTAGCAATTTTAATAACTCCATTGTTATTTATAATATTATTTATGAGAGCATTTAAAAGTAGTTCATATATAAATATAGATACAAAACTTCAGACTGCAAAATTGTTGTTAAATACATCTTTGACTGAAGCAATACAAGCTTTTCTTTTTTCTATAATTGGAACTATATGTGTATTTTTTTCTCTATTTACATTTAAGAAACTTATGCAATCTTTAGAAGCAGATAAAGAGAAGGAAATTATGAATCAACTAATTTATGCTCAAAAAAGCTATATTGAAGAAGCTAAGTCACGGTTATCACAAACTATATCATTTAGACATGATTTTAAGAATCATTTAGCTATTGTCAATGGATTATTGAAAAAAGGACAAATTTCAAAAGCACAAGATTATTTAAATAAACTTGAAAAAGTGACAAGTGACCTGTCTTTTTCTTGCAATACACAAAATGTTATCATTGATGCTCTTTTTAATAATAAATTGAGTGTAGCAAAACAATTAGGAATACAGGTGGATTGTGAAGTAATCATACCACAAGACACTAATATGAAGGATTTTGATCTATGTATAGTATTTGCAAATGCTATTGATAATGCAATTAAAGCCTGTAGGCTTGTAGATAAACAAAATAGGTATTTAAAGCTTTCTAGCAAGCTAGAAGGTGGATTTTTTTTGATAGAAATAAAGAATAGTTATAACCCAATAAATAATTATACAAGTGGCTCAGGTATAGGAATTTCAAATATAAAAGAAATTGCAAAGAAATATCAAGGAGCTATAAGTATAGATAATACATCGGATTATTTTCAAATAAGTATAATGTTAGTTATTTCATTACAACATATTGGTATTTGAGAACAATTCAGTTGAAAATAAACTTTGTAAGCAATACTATGTATTTAAATAAAAAAGTTTAACATATAGAGAAAATAGGAGGTTGCTAAAATGAAAATAGGAAATATAAGTGGTCAAGCACCAATTACAAATAGTTCAGATAATTGTCAGACTGAGATACAAAGTTTAGAACAAAAGAAAAAAGTATTGCAAGATGAAATAGAGAAAGTAAAAAGTAATAAGAGTATTGACAGTGAAACAGCCAAGTTAAAAATAGAAAGTTTAAAAAAAGAAATAGAAGAGATTGAAAATAAAATTCAAGAGCTAAAAGGAAATAAAGCACAAGAAGCAAATGGAGAACAAAATAATATTTCAGAAGTAAACAAGGACCTATTAGAGAAAGGGAAAGAACCTTTTACTAATGAAAATATAAAAACATTGTATGATGTTTTTGAGAGAAGTGATGAAGGAGAGCAATGGGATAATACATATAGTCTTGTTCAAGATGATAAAGATTTAAAAGTGAAATTTAATAGACCAATATAGTTTATTTATAAAAATAGTTTTTATTTTGTACTATTAAGGAATAGTATCCATAGATATATTTATTTGCAATTAACATACCTATGGATATTTATATGTGGTTTTATAAGAGTATTATTTATGAGTCTGTATTAATGATTTTTATACTGATGTAGTATCAATTTAAGGTTATCTATACACATAAAAAAAGAGATTTTAAAATCTCTTTTTTATTCTTATATATTAATTATTTTTTAAATTTATATTCTTTGCATCGGATTTTCTAATAGCCAAATCAAATCCTCTAAATCTAATCACTATAGGGTCATTAAGAGGAGCTATCTTTTTAACTTCAACCTCAGTGCCATCTATTAATCCTAAAGCTAGAAGTCTTTTCATAAGTTTTTCATTCCCAGCTATATTGTCTATAACTCCCTTTTGTCCAAGTTTTAAATTGTAAACAGTCATTATTAACACCTCCTAATGAAAATCATTATCAAATTCTATATTTATAATATATAACAAAAATAGCAAATTGTCAATATATAACAAAAAAATAAACATACTAACTTAGTATGTTTATGAAAAATAATATACAAGGGATACTGATAACATCTAGCAAAAATCCACTTACTAGTGGAACTACCAAAAATGCTTTTGGAGAATCACCATATTTTTGTGTCAAAGAGCTCATATTTGCTAAGGCATTTGGAGTAGCCCCTATTCCATGTCCAATTAAACCACTTATTATGATGGCAGAATCAAAGTCTTTTCCAAGAATTCTAAAGCAGATAAATACTGAAAATAGGATTATAAAAATCACTTGGAAAGTTACTATTAGAAGAATAGGAGGTAATAATGTAGATAATTCAAATAAATCTATATTCATAAGTGATAAAGTCAAAAAAATTCCTAATGAAAGTTCTTTTAGAAAATTAATAAGTTTAAAATTTAATTTCAGTATATTTATTTTATCATTTAAATTTCTAAAAATAACGGCTGAGAACATACAAGTTACGACAGAAGGTAAAAGAATATTAAACATTATATAAAATATTCTACTTATGATTTCTCCTGTATTTATGCAAATAAATATGATAAGTACCTGTTCTAAAAATATAGTTGGTGTTATTGTTTGAGAGAAGTCATTATTTCTTATTTTATTTGTCTTTCTATTGTAATTAGAATTTAATAAATCTATATCTGTTGAGGGTTTTAGTTTATATTTGTTTATTAAAAATCTAGCTACAGGACAGCCTAATATACCACCTATAATAAGTCCTATTGTTGCAGCAGATAGGCCAACTCCAACTGCTCCATTTACACCAAGATTTTCTATTGTAAGTCCAAATGCAGCAGAATAACCATGACCGCCTTCCATAGATACATTACCACACATAAGTCCTAAAAGAGGTTCAAGTTTTATAATCTTTGATATTGTAATAGCTAGGATATTTTGACAAAATGCAAGTACTCCACACAAAATCCAATATCTAAATAATACACTACCACCTTTTTTTATAAGGTTTATGCTTATTTCAATTCCTATTGTTGTAAAAAAGAAGGTTATAAAATTTGGCATTAAATTTCCACTTACAGATATATCTGCTAAATTAAAGTATTTAAGAAATAAGTTTAAAAAACAAAATAACAGACCTCCTATTACTGGAGCAGGTATACAGAAATTATTTAAAAAGTTAATTCTATTCTTTAATAAATTACCAATTAAAAAAAATAACATAGATAGTGTTAAGGTTTGTACCATATCAAGAGTTAAGGTAATCAAAATAAGTCCTCCTTTGTAATTTAAAATATTAATTGTATAATTTAAATTCTCATGTACTAGAATTTTATTATCAAATATATATTAATAAATGTATATTAATAAAAATCAGTAGATATAATTAGATAATCATAAATTAAATTAAAATATTTTAAAGAGATATAATTTTTTTAGAATGAAAAACCTTAGTATATTGATATAATAGAAATAAGACTTAAAAATATGTTTAGAATGTTATTAGTAGGAGGATAAAATGTTTAAAAATTTACCTAAGATAGATTTACATTGCCATTTAGATGGAAGTGTTAGAGTAGAAACTATGTTTGACATAGCTATTAAAGAGAAAATAGATTTACCTTCAGATAATATTGATGAAATAAAAAAATTAGCAAAAGTTTCTTTTAATTGTACTTCACTTGATGAATATCTAGAAAAATTTGATTTGCCTTTAAAAGTAATGCAATCTAGGGAAAATTTAAAAAGAATTGCTTTTGAACTTTTGGAAGATGCAAGTAAAGAAAATGTAAAATACATTGAAATTAGATTTGCACCATTACTTCACACCCAAAAAGGTATGAGTATTAAAAGCATAATTGAAAGTATAATAGAAGGTATTAGAGAAGCTGAAAGTATTTATGATATAAAAGGAAATTTGATATTAGGTTGTATGAGAACTATGACTTCAAAAGAGGCATTATTAGTAATTGAAGAAGGAAAATCATTTGTAAATAAAGGTGTTGTTGCAGTAGATTTATGTGGGCCAGAGAAAGAAGGTTTTTGTAAGGAATATGAGGGGGCTTTTAAATTAGCAAGAGAATATGGATATAAAGTTACAGTACATGCAGGAGAAGCAGCAAGTGGAGAAAATGTTGTAGATGCGATAAATATTTTAAAAGCGGATAGAATTGGTCATGGTGTAAAAATTAACAAACATAAAAAGGCCTATAATTTAGTTAAAGATAAAAAAGTATTACTTGAATTATGTCCAACTAGTAATGTACAAACTAAAACGGTAGATTCTTATGAGACACATCCATTTTATAATTTTTATAAAGATAATTTACATGTAAGCATAAATACAGATAACAGGACTATATCGGATATAAGCTTAAATTCAGAACTAAATGTTATATTTAGTACATTTAAATTAGGATTAGAAGATTATAAATTAATGTACAGAAATACAGTAGAAGCTAGTTTTGCAGATGAAAAAACTAAAAAGTATCTAAATAGCTTAATTTAACAGATTAAGCTATTTAAACTTTAAATCCACTTAATGAATCAACAAAAATATATTAGATTAGGAGAAAAAACGTGAAAAGTTATGAAGACATCTTTTATATTAAACTAGCTAAAAAAGAACTTGAAGAATGGAAGAAAAATATATTAAAGAAACCTTCAATATTTGATAAGGCATCAAAAGGTATACAAAATAAAGTTAATGGAGTATTGCCAGATAAATACCATGAAGTAATAACTTCTTCGATAAAGGGAATGACAAAGACTGTGTTGTTTGGGTACAAATACGCTACAAAACCACCAATAAGAAATATGACATTAGAAGAAAGAGAAAAATTAGTTTTAGAAAAAGCTAAAAATTACAAAACTACTGCAATGATTGAAGGAGCAGGAACAGGGGCTGGAGGAATTCTATTAGGCCTTTCTGATTTTCCCCTACTTCTAGGGATTAAAATAAAATTTTTATATGATGTTGCTTCAATATATGGTTATGATGTTAAGGATTATAGAGAAAGAATTTATATATTAAGTATATTACAATTGGCTTTCTCTAGCCAACATCATATAAATGAAACTTTTAAATTGATGAATAACTGGGATGAATATGTGAAGAGTTTACCAGAAGATATTAACGATTTTAATTGGAAGACATTTCAACAAGAATATAGAGATTATTTAGATTTAGCTAAATTTCTGCAACTAATGCCTGGAATAGGAGCATTTGTAGGATTTTATGTGAATGGAAAATTAATTGATAAACTGCATGAAACTGCTGTGTATGCTTATAGATTGAGAATTAGAGAACTTAATTTATAAGTATAACAAGAGATAAAATTGATTATACAATATATCTATATATACTTGGATTTGCATTGATAAAAACGATTATGGATAAAAGGTAAATCATGATAGAATTTAATGTAAAGGCTTGTATTTTGATGGAAAAATTTAGTTCTTACTGTTAAAAATACAAGCTAAACTATGAAGAAAAGTAATTGGGAGGAATATTTTCATGACAAATTTGCCAAAACAATTTGATAGCTTTAATGAAGCTAGACAAAAAGGATTTATAAATGCAAAGGAACTTAAAGAAAGTGGGAAAAAGATGGTTGGAGTTTTCTGTACCTTCACTCCAGTTGAAATTCCAATGGCAGCTGGTGCAACTGTAGTAGGTGTATGTGGAGTTAGTGAAGAGCCAATACCAGATGCAGAAAGAGTACTTCCAAGAAATCTTTGTCCTTTAATAAAATCAAGTTATGGGCATGCAATAACAGATACCTGTCCATATTTCTATTTTTCTGATTTATTAATAGGAGAAACTACTTGTGATGGTAAGAAAAAGATGTATGAAGAACTTGCAAAGGTTAAACCAACTTATGTAATGCATCTTCCAAATACATCAAAAGGTGAATTTGCCTATAAGCTTTGGAAGGATGAAATGATAAGATTAAAAGATGAGGTTGAGAAATCCTTAGGTGTGACTATAACAGAAGATGATATAAGAGCTGCTATAAAAGATAAAAATGAAGAAAGAGAACTTTTAAAAGAGTTTTATGCACTTGGTAAATTGCAACCATCTGCACTTACAGGGCTTGAGCTACATAATGTTTTATATCAAGCAGGCTTCAAATTTGACCGTACGGAACTTAAGCAATCTTTAAGAAAAGTCATAGATGATATGAAAGAAAGATATGAAAAAGGAGAATGTCCAGTTAAAAAAGATAAGCCAAGAATATTAATAACAGGTTCTCCTATTGGTGGAATAAGCGAAAAAATAGTTAAGACTTTAGAAGATGCAGGAGCTTCAGTTGTGGCATATGAACTTTGTGGAGCTATTAGATCAAATGATTTGTTAGTTGATGAAGAAATAGAAGATGTTTATGATGCTTTAACACAAAAGTATATAAACATAGGATGTTCTTGTATGATGAATAATGATAATCGTATTGAATTATTAGATAGAATAATAGATGAATATAATGTTGATGCTGTAATAGATGTAGTTTTACAAGCATGTCATACATTTAATATAGAAAGCTATAGAATAAGAGAATTTGTTACAAAAGAAAAAAACAAGCCATTTATGTCTCTTGAGACTGATTATTCAAAATCAGATACTGAACAATTAAGAACTAGATTTGAAGCGTTTGTAGAGATGTTGTAGGAATACATAAAAGTAGGAGGAATTATGTTTAGTATAGGAGTGGACTCAGGGTCAGTGGCAACAAAAGGTGTATTATTCGATGGTGAAAAAATTATTAAGAAAATAATTATACCAACTGGATGGAGCCCTAAAAGTACATCTAAACAGGTCTATGAGTTGTTAAGTAGTGAAATTGATAAAAAAGATATAAAAAAAGTAGTAGGAACAGGTTATGGAAGAGGAGTAATGGATTTTGCTGATAAGAAAGTGACAGAAATAACTTGTCATACTAGAGGAGTTTATTTTTTAAATAGGAATATAAGGACTATTTTAGATGTAGGTGGTCAAGACAGTAAAGTTATAAACTTAGATAGAGATGGAAATGTATTTAATTTTATAATGAATGATAAGTGTGCTGCAGGAACTGGTAGATTCTTAGAAATTACTTCTAATCTTTTGGGAAGTGATATAGAAAGTATTGATACATTAGCTCAAGGACATAATCCAGTTAATATATCTAGTATGTGTACAGTTTTTGCTGAATCTGAAATTGTAAGTCTTTTAGCTCAAAATATTTCTACTGGAGAGGTAGCAGCAGGGATACTTAAATCTATTGCAAATAAATCTACTTCAATGCTGGCAAGAGGTGAGATAATAGATGAAGTTGCATTTACTGGAGGACTTGCAAAGAGTAAAGAATTAGTAAAAATGATAGAAGAAATACTGGACAGAAAAATTTTTATTGCAGAAGATACTCAAATAATGGGAGCCTTAGGGGCTGCTGTAATAGGGTTTAGATAAAATATATTAAAAATAAAACAAGAGAACTGGATTTATTTGGGATAAATCCAGTTTTTTATTTTATTTTGTTTATTTATAAAGGGAAACTTTGGTATAATTGATTTAAATGATTATATATTTGTAAATAATTTATATTTAGTCATATATAACATTAAAGTTTTTAAAATTAGCTCAAAGTGAGGGGGAGAACGCGTGAAGAAATTTGCTTCAAAAAAAGTAGCAAGATTTGTTGCACTATTTTTAATATCTATTTTAGTAATGTCAACAATTCCTGTATCAGCTGACAGTAGTAGTACATTGAATCAGATAAAAAAAGCAGAATACAGTGAAACTTATAAACAATATCTAAAAGATGCTAAAAATGGACGTACAGAAAAATATAATGGTATTATACCAAATCCATATCAACTGGAAGGTACTCAAATTCAGAGTAAAGGAAGAACCGCACCAGCATCTTATGACCCTAGAAAATTAGGTCTTATGACATCAGTAAAAAATCAAGAAAATCTAGGAATATGCTGGGATTTCGCTGCAATGGCAACTTTAGAGAGTTTCTTGAAATTAAATAACTATGGAGATTATGATTTATCAGAAGAACATCTAAGATGGTGGGCTTCAGAGGGTGAATATGGATGGACTGTAAATGACATGGATGGTGCTTTAAATTATGAAGCTATGGGCTATTTAACATCTTGGTCAGGTCCTAAATTGGAAAAAGACATTCCATACAATGGTAAAGTATCTAAAGCACAAGGAGCTACAAAGCCAACTAATATGAATACAGCTCCAACTGTTTTTAATGTAACAGATGCTGTATGTGTAAGTAATGATATAAATTCTACAAAAAATGCTATATTGCAGTATGGAGCAGTAACATCTGGTTATTATGAAGATATTAAATATCAAAGTGAAAATCAAAATGCATACTATTGTACAACAAAAAGTTTTAATACTAATCATGCTATTTCAATTGTGGGTTGGGATGATAACTATTCTAAAGACAATTTTAATGCAAACATTAAACCATCAAAAAATGGTGCTTGGCTAATAAAAAATAGCTGGGGAGATTATAATTCTGAGAATGGATATTTCTGGATATCTTATGAAGATAAAACACTTATGTCTGATATAGATAACTTTTCAATCAAAGGTGGTCAAAAGCCAAATGATGACGAAAAAATGTATCAACATGACTATGCAAGTATTGTTCCTTTAATTTCAAACAAAATAACAGCTGCAAATGTATTTGATTTTAATAGAGGTGATGAGACTCTAAAATCTGTAATGTTCTTAACTGAGAGTATAGGGGCTAAATATGAAGTATATTATGCTCCAGTAGTAAATGGTATACCTCAAGAGAATAATATGAAAAAGTTAAAAGAAGGTACTGCACAATATTCAGGATACATAACAGTTCCAATTGATTCTTTTGATATACCAGCAGGAAAAGGAGCAATTGTAGTCAGTATAGAGGCAAAAAATGGAGAATCAACTATAGGCTCTGAATCAAATGTACCAGGATACGATACATTTAAAGCAAAAGCTAATTTAGGTGAAAGTTACGTTATAGATAGTACTGGAAAATTCTTTGATATAAATAGAGATAGCAACTTCTATCCATGTAATTTCACTATAAAAGCTGTTACAGAAAAGTCTTCTGGAGAGAGTATACCAAATGAGTCTTTAATTGGTAGTGATAGATATGAAACTGCTATCAAAGTTAGTCAAAATGGTTTTAATTCTTCAGAAAATGTAGTTTTAGTAAATGGAGGTTCAATAGTGGACGCATTAGCAGCAACTCCTTTTACATCTGCTATCAATTCGCCAATACTATTAACACAAAAAGAAACTTTGAATTCAAAGACTAAGGCTGAGATACAAAGATTAGGTGTTAAGAAAGTATACTTAATAGGTGGAGAGAATTCTATAAGTAAAGAAATTGAACAACAATTAAAAAACTTAAACATATCAATAGAGAGAATATCAGGAAGTGATAGATATAAGACAAGTTTACTATTAGCTCAAAAACTAAATAGTATAAAAAGTGTTTCTCAAATAGCAGTTGTTAATGGAGTAAAGGGATTAGCTGATGCAATTAGTGTAGGAGCAGCTGCAGCAGAAAATAATATACCAATTATACTTGCAAATGAAAAAAGCGAATTGCAAGGAGCTGATGACTTTTTAAATTCATTAAATATAGATAAATCTTATATTATTGGAGGAACAGTATCTTTATCAAGTAATTTAGAGAGTAAATTGAAAAATCCAATTAGATTATCTGGTAGTAGTAGAGATGAAACTAATTCCAAGATAATAGATAATTTTTATAAAAAAGATACTTTAAAAAATGCATTTGTAGTTAAAAATGGAATTAAGAGTCAAAATGATTTGATAGATGGCTTGGCAGTTGGTCCTCTAGGGTCTAAAACTGGTTCACCAGTAATTTTAGTTGGAGACAAATTAGCTGATAGCCAAAAAGAAGTTCTTAAAAACAAGACTTTAGAAAAAGTAACTCAAGTTGGTGGTGGAGCAAATCAAAATGCATTTAAAGAGTTAGTAAAATTAAAGAGTGCTAAATAAGATACTTAAATATTAATATGTATTAGTAATTTTTATTAATAAGAGCTGAAAATAATTATTTTAAATTATTGATAAATAAAATAATCAATAATTATAAAATTTTATTTTCAGCTTTTAATTTGCATATTATACATTTAAAAACACAAATAAAAAGGGTTATTTTATACAGAAAATTTTGCATTTTATATATAAATAACCCATATATAATTAACTTTTTATAGTGTTCTAATAGATATTATTGAGCTTAATGGTAAATATAATGTGTAAGTTTCGTTTAAAGTTGGATTAGAGTCATCTATATATCTTGAGCAAAGTGTAATTGATAAGCTGTCTGCTTCTATAATTTCACCATATAGAGGACAACTGCTAAAATAAGAATGCACTTCAACATATTTATTTAAGTTTTCTTGTACATAATCTTGAAAACGGTTCTTTGTAGTAGTAGTCATGAAATCAACTCCTTTATTTTTTATTAAAAATGAAATTTTTAAAAAGATGAATATGATTACTTCTATTAGAAACTAAGTTAAAAAATAAGCAAATAGATATGAAAATTAGAATAATATATTATTTATACTTATATTATAACACTATAGAATAAAAAATGCTATAAAAAATTCAGAATTTTCGAAGATTTTTAAGTATATTAATAAAGCTATTGACAGTTAATAAAAAAAGTATTATATTGACTATATAAAATATTTTAGTCAAAATGGAGGAGAAAAAATGCCTAAATCATATTCTGATAAAGAAAGAGAGTATATAATAAAAAGGCTTAAGGAAGAAGCAAGTTTATGTATGGAGCAATATGGTATCAGAAAGACTACTGTTGATGAGCTTGTAAGAAGGGTAAAAATACCAAAAGGAACTTTTTATTTATTTTTTCAATCAAAAGAAGTACTCTTTTTTGAGGTACTTAGAGATATACATGATTCTATACAGAAACAGATTCTGTACGAAATAGGGAGGATAGATGAAAATATTACATGTGAGCAATTGACAGAGATATTTATGAAATTTTATAAACTAGTTGATAGTACTTCGATTTTAAATATTATGGTAAGTGGAGAACTTGAAATCTTAATGCGAAAGTTACCAGATTCTATAATAGAAGAACATTTCAAACATGATGATTTTGAAATTGGACAGATTATATCTTATATACCAAATGCAAAAAATAAGGATATAGAAAGCTTTAGTGGCGCTTTTAGAGCAGTTTTTCTTACTATGTTATATAAACGAGAAGTTGGAAGTGATTGCTTTGAAGATGCTTTAAGGTTAATGATACATGGATTAGTTATACAACTTATAAAGTAGAGTTTAACTTTTGTTTGCTAATTGTTTTTATAGAGAATAGTTAACAAACAAAAAAATTATCTTTTATTGACTATATAATTAAAATGGTCAAAAAGTAGAAAGGATGGTATAAAATGATTAAGGTTGATAATTTATCATTTAGTTATACAGATAAAGATTTTTTACAAAATATTAACTTTAAGGTAGGGAAGGGGGAAATACTAGGATTCTTGGGTCCATCTGGGGCAGGAAAATCAACACTACAAAAGATTCTAATTGGCATGATAACCAATTACAAAGGAAGTGTAGTTGTTAATGGAATAGAAAGTAAAAAATGTTCAAATAAATTTTATGAAAATATAGGTGTTGATTTTGAATTTCCAAGTTTGTATGAAAAATTGACTGCAATAGAAAATCTAAAATATTTTGGTTCTTTATATTCCAAAAAATTGCTACCTATTGATGAACTATTAAAATCAGTAGGTTTAGAAAATGAAGGAAATAAAAAGATATCTGAATATTCAAAAGGGATGAAATCTAGACTAAATTTTATAAAAGCTCTATTACATAATCCAGATATTTTATTTTTGGATGAACCAACAAGTGGTCTTGACCCATCAAATAGCAAAATTATGAAAGACATAATTTTATCAGAAAAGTCTAAAGGTAAAACTATTATCTTAACAACTCATAATATGCTGGATGCAACAGAGCTTTGTGATAGGGTAGCGTTTATTGTAAATGGAAAAATATCTGCATTAGATACACCACATAACCTTATCATGTCAAAAGGAGCTATAAAAATCAGATATACTTATTTTGATAATGGAGAAAAAACTTCTGAATGTTTTTTGAACAATACTAGTAATGACAAAAACTTGAATATGCTTATTGAAAAAAATAAACTTTTATCAATACATAGTAGCGAACCAACATTAAATGATATTTTCATTGAGATAACAGGGAGGAACTTACAATGAGACTAAAAAACCTTATAGTAGGAGATATAAAGTTTCAATTTAAATATGGTTTTTATTTTTTATATATTATTTTAAGTATTATATATATTTGTGTTATCAATGTATTTCCGACTTTTATGAGAGAAAAGATAGCCATAATTATGATTTATTCTGACCCAGCAGCGATGGGATTGTTTTTTATGGGGGCTATTGTGCTTCTTGAGAAAAGTCAACGAGTTTTAAATTCTTTAACTGTATCTCCAGTAAAAGTGTCAGAATACATTTTATCAAAGGTAATTTCACTAGGAATAATATCTAGTATTGTTGCTATATTTATTGCCAGTGCAGTAAATTTAGATAACATTGTAATAGTAATTATAGGAACTTTTTTTTCTTCTGTTATATTTTCTTTACTTGGATTGATGATTGCAAGTAGAGTATCTAGCTTAAATAAGTTTATTGTTTCAACTATTCCTATTGAGATTATATGTTTTGTTCCACCAATACTCAATGTATTTATTGATACAAAATCATATATAGATTTTTATCCTTTTAATGTATGTATTTCTCTTATTAGTGGGGATAAAAGTTTTATAGTAATTAATATTTTAATTTTAATATTAATGATAATAATAACTTATTTTATAACCTATTATTTTATTTGTAGTAGTTGGAAAAAGGTAGGTGGAATAAAATTATGATAAAGATTATAAATGCTTTTAAACAAGAGTTTGGGCAAGTTAAAAGAGATGCCATCCTTTTTGTAGTATGTGTTTCTCCAATACTGTGTGGAGTATTTATAAAATTTGGAATACCATTAATACAAGATATATTGTCTGATAAATTTTACTATCAGTTAAATTTAAAGTCATATTTCTTGATGTTTGATTTGCTTATGGCTTTTATTACACCTTTTATGTTCTCCTTTGCTTCTACAATGGTCATATTAGGAGAGATTGATGACAATATTTCAAGGTATTTAATAGTAACCCCACTTGGTAAAACTGGTTATCTTATTTCAAGACTTGGAATACCAACTATTTTAGCATTTGTTATTACAGTAGTTTTATTAATGATTTTTTCTTTAACTAAAATCACTTTCTTGTCAAACATATTAATTTCTTTAATAGCTTTGTTACAAGCAACCATTACATCAATGTTGGTGATTTCTTTATCCTCAAATAAATTGGAAGGAATGGCTATTACTAAATTATCAGGTGTTTTTATAATGGGTATTTTAGCACCATTTTTTATTTTTAATAGAGTACAATATATTCTCTTTTTCTTGCCAACATTTTGGTTGTCAAAGGCGTTTAAGGAAAGTAATTATATATATGTATTTATTTCATTTTTTATATCATTAGTATGGGTTTTTTTACTATTTAAAAAATTTAGTAAAAAAATAATCAAGTAAGACAATTTATAGAATGAATGTAAGGTTAACTTGACATTGAGGTTGAAAAATGTTACATTTGAAATGTAAGGTTAACATTACATGAATGGAGTATGTATGAAAAATAAAATAAAGATATTAAGAGAAAAATTAGGTTTAACACAAGAACAACTTGGCATATTAGTTGGAACGTCTAGACAGGCGATAAATGCTATAGAAACTGGTAAAAATGAACCTTCAATATGGTTAGCATATGATATTTCAAGTGTTTTTAATGAGCCAATTGAGAGTGTATTTTTATTTGAAGAAAGTGAAAGAAAATCAAGAGCACAGATAAGTAGGGGGGAACATTATGGCTCTAAGAGAGATTAGAACTTTTGATGATGAAATTTTAAGAAAAAAGAGTAAGTATGTAGAAAATGTAGATAATAAGATAAGAGAGATATTAAATGATATGGCAGAGACTATGTATAATACACCAAATGGTGGAGGACTGGCTGGATGCCAAGTAGGAGTATTAAAACGATTAGTTGTTATAGATTTAGGAGAAGGTCTTATTAAGCTTGTTAATCCTGAAATTGTTAAAGAAGAAGGAGAACAAATTGTTGTTGAAGGTTGTCTAAGTTTTCCTGAAACATGGGGAAAATTAAAAAGACCGAAAAAAGTTACAGTACAAGCTTTAAATGAGTATGGTGAAAAAATAGAAATTAAGGGTTCAGGTTTTATGGCAAAATGTCTTTGTCATGAGATAGACCATTTAAATGGTATAGTTTTTACAGATAAAATTATTGAACATGTAAAGTTATAAGATATACTTAGGATTAAATTTAGAAAATATTTTATAGTGAGGAGTTAAATTATGAGATTATGGCATAAGGATTTAATTGATGTATTACCTAAAAATCAATTAGTGAGTCAATGGAGAGAACTACTTGCTATAAAAGGTTCTATAGATAAAAAAGGTACACCAAATCATCTATTGGTTAATAAGGTCTTGGATTATAGTATAGATGAGTTTAAGTTTTATACAAGAATTATACATGATGAAATGTTAAAGAGAAATTATAAGCCTAATGAACTCAAATATATAAGTATATTAAAGTGGGCAAATAACAATTTCTCAAATGATATATCTAAGGTGCATAGTTTAAGTTTAGAGAATCTATATAATTCTTGGCACAATAAAATATATTTGAGGCAGTGCTTATATAATTTAGAAGAAAAAGCGACCTGTGGAGGAATACCCATGGATGAATGGAATATATTACTTTATAAATATGGTGAAGATTATAAATTATGGTCTGGAAATTACCTACTCTAATTAATTATTATGATTTAATATTGTGATATTATTATGTATAAAGAGGTGATTATTTGTATACTAAGGTAAAATATATTCCAATAGATTGTGAAATAGCTTGTAATAAATTAAAAAGAAGTATGCCCTATAAATGGGATTTAAATATTTATCGTGGATGCGAGCATGGATGTAAATACTGCTATGCTATTTATTCTCATAAATATATTAATTCTAATAATTATTTTGAAGAGATTTATGTGAAAACGAATATAGTAGAAAAACTTGAGAAACAACTTAGAAGCAGTAAGTGGAACAGAGAAGTAATTAATATAGGTGGTGTTACAGATAGCTATCAACCAATAGAGGAAGATTATAAAATTATGCCAGAAATATTAAATCTATTAATAAAGTATAAGACACCAGCTATTATTTCCACAAAATCAGATTTAATCTTGAGAGATTATGATTTGATTGACAAATTATCTAGGATTACATACATAAACATAGCATCTACAATCACAACAGTAAATAAAGATATACAAAAACTTATTGAACCAAATGGTGTAGATTCAATGAGAAGGTTTAATATGTTAAAAGAGTTCAGAAAAACTAACGCATCAGTTGGATTGCATATTATGCCAATTATACCGTATATCACAGATGATTTTGAGAATATAAATTCTTTATTTACATATGCAAGAGAATGTAATGTACATTACGTTTTGCCTGGGATATTGTACTTACGAGGGCTAACTAGAGGTGTCTTTTTTGACTTTGTTAAAAAAGAGTTTCCTGAATTATTTAATAAATTATCAATACTATATAGTACAGGCTCAGCTAATAGAGAGTATAAAAATCAATTGTATAAAATGGTCAATGAACTTAGAAACAAACATTATTTATCAAGTAGTTACTCTAAGGTAATGAATGAAAAATTAAAAAAAACACAAGATGTACAGTTATCTTTTTTTGATTAATTTCAGATATAAAAAATATTTTTAGAGAAATAATTGTGAAATGTTTAAATTAAATCTTATTGACAAATATAAACATTAAATATATAATTAATTCATAAAATAAAAATATGAAAGGATGATGTTGTTCGGTGATACTTGATATCATAAAATCGTTGATATAAGTATTTCTGGAAAAGAGTGAATAAAATCAAATTTAATAAGCAAACAAAGTTAAACTACAGTTTTATTGTTGTGCTTAAAAATATTTGGTTCTATTTTACTCTTATTTAAACTCATCTTTTTGAAGTTAAACCACAGAGTAAACTCTGTGGTTTTTTTATTTTAAAAATAAAAATTTTAAGGAGTGGTATGTTTTGTTGAACAAATTATGTATGTATTTAGAAAGACCAGAGCTTTACAAAAGAAGTGAAATTAATTTTTGGAATGACGAGTACATTTCAAAACAATTATTAAAAGCTCATTTAGATGTTGACTTTGAAGGAGCAAGTAGAAATTTTAACTTTATTGAGGATTCTGTAAATTGGATAGCTACAGTTGCAAGTCCAAAAGATTATCCTAAATTAATTGATTTAGGGTGTGGCCCAGGATTATATGCAGAGAGATTTGCGCAAAAAGGATATAAGGTAACCGGAATTGATTTCTCAAAACGTTCTATTAAATATGCACAAAATAGAAATAAAGAAACGAATTTAAATATAAACTATTTATTTCAAAGTTATTTAAGTATGAATTACAATGAAGAATTTGATTTAGCTACTTTAATTTATTGTGATTATGGAGCTTTATCAACTGAAGACAGAAGATTGTTAATGGAGAAAATTTATAAAAGTTTAAAACCTGGAGGAAAATTGATATTAGATGTATTTACAATAAATAAATACAATGATTTTGAAGAGATTAAGAGCTGGGAAATAAATGAAGATGGGGGATTTTGGAGTAGCGAAAGATATATGTGTATACAAGATAATTGTAAATACAGTGATTATAATACACTTGAGCAAACCCTTGTGATGACAGAAAAACATGAAAATGTATTTTATATTTGGAATCACTATTTTTCAAAAGAAAGTTTTTTATTAGAAATTCAAGATATTGGATTTAAATCTGTTGAGTTTTTTAGTAATGTTAAAGGTGAGGCATATTCTGATGATAGTATGACTATGGGATTAGTTTTACAGAAATAATAAATATTTCTAAATGGATAAATAAAAACTTGAAACCGATAATAATAAAATAATATAAGAAAAGCACATATATTGAAAAATGGGAATTTTTATGTTACTTTTAATACATTATAAATTTACTTATACAAAAGTAAGAGTTAATATTTAGATTGTTATTTCTATATAAAATTTATTTAGATATCTTTTAAAACAATTAATGCTATTAAAAGTAACATATATCTCAAAAGAGCTAAAAAGGATGTGATATTGATGTTAGAGGTTCAAGGAAAGTGTAATAAAGCAAAAATATTTACAGATAATGTAGATAGTACAACTATAAGTCAGATAATAGAATTATGTAATCAGGAGTTTACAGCTAAGTCTAAGATAAGAATAATGCCAGATTGCCATGCAGGTGCTGGTTGTGTAATAGGTACTGTCATGACAATACAAGATAAAATTGTTCCAAATCTTGTTGGAGTTGACATAGGTTGTGGTGTTTTATGTGCAAATCTAGGCAAAATCGATTTGGATTTAAAAAAAATAGATGATTTCATAAGAGAGAAAATACCTCATGGATTTAATATAAATAAATATAGTAAGGCAAATTACAAAAAAGAAATAGAATCATTATACTGTTTAAAAGATATAGGAAAAGCAACTGAGGAATATAACAGGGCAATTGGGAGTCTTGGAGGAGGAAATCATTTCATTGAGTTAGATGAAGATAATGAAAAAAATAAGTATTTAATAATACACTCAGGTAGTAGGAATCTTGGAAATAGAGTAGCAAAATGCTATCAAAAAAAAGCTTATGATTATTATATCAGAGCCAACAATGAATTTGAAGACGATAGTAAAAGACTTATAGAGAAGTATAAAAAGGAAAATAGAGAAGATGAGATTCAAGATGCATTGATTAGGCTTAAAAAAGAGCATAACTTTACTCCTAAAATACCAAAAGATTTATGTTATTTAGAAGGAAGATTAATGGATGATTATCTTCATGATATGGATATTATACAGAGATATGCTGAATTAAACAGAGATACAATGGCTAAAAGAATAATTGAAGAATGCATAGGTCTTAAATTTAATGATTTAGAACATTTTCAAACTATACATAATTATATAGAAATTGAAAATAAGATATTAAGAAAAGGAGCTATAGCAGCATATGAAGGTAGAAAATTACTAATTCCTATAAACATGAGAGATGGTGTTATATTGGGAGTAGGCAAAGGCAATTTAGATTGGGTTAATTCTGCACCTCATGGTGCAGGACGCATACTTTCAAGAGGAGAAGCTAAAAGAAATATAAATATGAAAGATTATGAAGAATCTATGAAAAATATATTTACAACAAGTGTAAATATTAAAACTATTGACGAAGCACCTCAAGCGTACAAACCAATTGATGAGATTGTAGAAAATATAAGAGATACGGTTGACATAATTAATATATTGAAACCTATTTATAATTTTAAATCAAATTAATAATTGTAGGAGTAAATCGATGTTAGGAATATATTTTAGTGGAACAGGTAATTCAAAATACTGTGTAGAAAAATTTTTACAAGAATACGATACAACAGCAAATTCTTATTCTATTGAAGATAGTGAACTTTTAAAATACATCCACAATCATGAGGACATTGTTTTGGGTTATCCTGTACAATATAGTAATGTACCTAAAATATTAAAAGATTTTATAGTCAATAATTCATCCTTGTGGAATGGGAAACGTATTTTTATTATTGCCACTATGGCTCTGTTTAGTGGAGATGGTTCTGGTGTTTTATCTAGAATATTTAAAAAATATGGAGCTACTACTGTTGGTGGGCTACACATAAAGATGCCAGATAGTATAGGAGATGAAAAGGTATTAAAACATTCTTTGGATTACAATAGAAATTTAGTAATAAAAGCAGAAAATAAAATAAAGAAAGCTAGTAAAGATTTGAAGTATGGGATACCACCAAAAGATGGGTTAGGTTTTTTGTGTCATATTGTAGGACTATTTGGACAAAGACTATATTTTATTAATAAAATGAATCGATATACAGACAAACTAAAAATAAATGATGATAAATGTATCATATGTGGTAAATGTATTGATTTATGTCCAATGAATAATTTAGTAATTAAAAATGAAATGGTTGTTTCCAATAGTCAGTGTACAATGTGTTATCGGTGTGTAAATAATTGTCCGAAGCAAGCAATCACATTATTAGGTAAAATGCTTGTTGAACAGAGTAATATTGAGAAATACATATAAGAAAATTGAAATTAGGAAGTGAATATAAGGAATGGAATACTACATAGTTGATGCATTTACAAGTAAATTATTTAAAGGAAATCCTGCTGGAGTTTGTGTACTTGACAAGAGGTTGCCTTTGGAATTAATGCAGAAAATAGCAGAAGAAAACAATCTGCCAGAAACTGCATTTATAGTCAAAAATAAGGAAAATTATGAATTACGATGGTTTACTCCTAAAGCAGAAATTGATTTATGTGGGCATGCAACTTTGGCAGCAGCTTATATAATATCAAATTTTATTGATAGTAATATTCAAAAAATAGAGTTTGTTACTCAAAGTGGAAATCTTAAAGTTACACGAAATGGGAATCTATATGAGTTGACATTTCCAAAACTAATGCCCACTGAAATAGAATTATCACCACAACAAATTGATTTGATAGGTTGTATACCAAGTGCTATTTACTCTTCAAGGGATTTAATTTTACTACTAAATAGTGAACAAGAAGTTATAAATTATGTACCTAATTATGCAAATTTGCGTAAATTGACAGATTGGTTAGGTATAATAATTACAGCACAAGGGAGTAATACAGATTTTGTTTCAAGATATTTTTGTCCAGAATTAGATTCAGAGGACCCTGTAACTGGTTCATCTTATTGTAATTTAATTCCGTATTGGGCTGAAAGATTGGGAAAAAATAAAATGGTAGCAACACAACTGTCTAATCGAGGTGGTATAATTCAGTGTGAATTATTAGAAGATAATACTGTTAGAATTTCTGGTGAAGCAGTTTTATTTATGCAGGGAACAATAAAAATCGATACTTAGAAATTAATTGATATCAACATTGACAATGATTATTAAAAAAGATAATATTTAATTTATAAAGATAAAAACACAGTCTGGTTGGTAGTCCAGACGCAGCAATTGCTGTCAGTAACCTGCCTCCTTGGTTGTCCGTTCTTTAGAAAGTAACTAAATAGGAGGAACTAGCAATGGACAAAGTTAGTGGAAAATTGACAGTTTTATTTGAAGAGCCATTTTGGATAGGTGTATTTGAAAGACAAGATGGTAAGAAATATGAAGCATGTAGAGTAGTTTTTGGAGCAGAACCTAAAGAGGTAGAAGTATATGAATTTATACTTGAAAGATTTTTCTCATTAGATTTTGGTAGTATTAAGTTAGAAAAGAATATAACCAAAGACAAAGTTGGATACAAAAGAATGCAGAGAAAAGTAAAAAAGGAACAAGAAAAAGAAACTATAGGAACTAAGGCTCAAAATGCCCTTAAGCATCAATATGAAGAAAGAAAGCAGGATAAAAAAATTCTAGCTAAAGATAGGAAAGAAGAAGAAAAAGAAAGACTTTTCAATTTGAAACAAGAAAAGAGAAAAGCCAAACATAAAGGTCATTAATTTTAATTAGATGTCTTTTTATGAATTGCTAGAAAAAGGTGTATGAAATCAAAAGTTTCATACACCTTAATTTATTGGAAAAATAAAGTTTTGTATTTCAATTACTTTAAAATATAAAAATATATTAATAATAATTGTAGGAATATTATAAATGGTATTCCAAACGTAAATTTAATATGCTTAGTTTTATGTCTAAAAGAATACATACCAGTTATAGAACCTATACTGCCTCCAATTACAGCCATAGAAATAAGAGTGGCTTCTTTTATTCTCCATTCATTTTTAATTGCTCTTTTTTTATCTATATACATTGAAAAGAAAGCAATAAAATTAATAACTATAAAATATATCAAAATAAAATTTTTCATAATCTAACCTCCATAAAAATATATTATACATTATAAAGTAAGAGTTCTGTTTTTGAAAGTTAAATTTGCAATTAGTACATATAAGATATTTGGAAAGATTAAATATAACATTAATTGGAAAATTTAAAAAACTTAAACAATTGATAAATAGGGGGTATATTTATAAGACATAAAGTGATAAAATTTACTTAGAAAATAATGTAAATAACAGGAGGATAAGACAAAATGAAATTTATAGTAGAAAAAGAAGTCTTTGATAAATTAGAAAATGTATGTTTTGGGGTAGTAGTAGCAAAAGGGATAGATAATACTAAAGAAATTGAAAGAATAAGTAATCTTTTAGATATAAGTATAGATAGAGTAGAAGATTACTTTAAAGATAAAAAAGTGAAAGAATCAGAAGAAATCATACCATATAGAGAAGCCTTTAGAAGCTTGGGAATGAACCCAAACAAATTTATGAGCTCAATAGAAGCAATGACAACAAGAGTTGCTAAGAATAAGAAACTTCCTCATATAAATCCTATTGTAGATTTAGGAAATTCTATTTCTTTAAAATATTTACTTCCAATGGGTGCGCATGATATGGATTTTAGAAATGATGATGTATATGTTAGATTTTCAAAAGAAGGGGATAAATTTGTTCCATTTGGAGAAACTGATGTTGAGTTAATGGAAGAGGGAGAATTAATCTATTCTGTTGGAGATATGGTAAAAACTAGAAGATGGATATGGAGACAAGGAGAGGAAGGAAAAATAACTAATAGTTCAAAAAATATATTTTTCCCTATAGATGGTTTCACTGATGCTAATTTGGATAAAGTAATGAGTGCAAGAGAAGAATTAGCGAAGTTATTAAAAGAAATCTTTGATTGTGAGATTAAAGTAGGTTTTGTAGATAAAGATAATCCAGAAATGGAAATATAATAAGGTAAATATTTATTAAGGCATCATATTTATATTTGCTTGATGGTATTAAAAAAGAAAGGTCGTAGTAAATTTGAAAAAAACTATAATAAATAATGTAAATCCATTGATTGAAAATAAGTTTATAGGACTTTTTGAAATTGAGTATAAGAATAAATTGAATGAAGATAAGGTTTGGATGGTAGCATCAAGAAAAAGTCATGAAGAACTAAAACGCATTTATTTGAAAAATGAAGAAGATAGTGCAGATGCAGTTGTAATAGTGGGACTTCATAAAAGTAGTGGAAAACTGATTTTGATAAAACAATTTAGAGTACCTATCAATGACTATATATATGAATTACCAGCAGGGCTTGTTGATGAAGGTGAATCTATAGGGACTTCTGTTGAAAGAGAACTTAGAGAAGAAACAGGACTTACTCTTTTAGAAATCAAAAAAGATAAGAGTAAAGATAAAGTATACTTATCTCCTGGAATGAGTGATGAATCTGTTGCATTTATCTATTGTATATGTGATGGAGAGATAACAGATGAATTTTTAGAACCTGATGAAGACATTGAAGCTTTTTTAATCTCGCAAGAAGAAGCCAAAGAGATTCTAGCAAGTAATCATAAAATAGATACAAAAGCATTTTTAATTTTACAGATGTTTGTAAGTTTAGGAACTAAATTATTTGAATAGTTATAGAAAAGAGATTATAGATATGATTAAAGTTTATTTTAGTTATAGAAATTATAATCTCTTTTTTGTGTATTAAAGTTTAAAAGTTTATATATTTTTGGGCTAAATAATAATTTATCTGTTTTTTATTATTTTAAATTAAAAAAGAGTATCTAATATAGTATATTTTATGAATAAGTATAGTTTAAAAATTCAAAAAAAAGATGGCGAAATATGTCCCAAGGGACATTGAGTAAAATAAATGACTTCAGACCTCGCATGATAAAAAGTATATACTAAATGAGGGTTAAAACAGATAAAAATGATACACTAATTCTCTTTTGATAATAAAAAAACATAGAATTTAATTATTTAATCAAGAAAAAGTATTGAACAAATGATTTGTTTAGTGTACAATAATCATGTAAAAACATAGTAATGGAGGGAGACATTTCATAATGAAAATTAAGGTAGGAATGAACGGATTTGGAAGAATAGGAAGAGCTGTATTAAGAATAGCTCAAGAAGAATTAGGAGATAATATAGAAATTGTAGCCATAAATGCAAGAGCAACAACAGAATCTTTGGCACATTTATTTACATATGATTCATGCTATGGAACTTTTAGAGGTGAAGTAGAAGCAAAAGATGAAGATACTTTAGTAGTAAATTCTAAGGAAATAAAAATATTAAGATATAATGACCCAGAAGAATTACCATGGAAGGAACTTGGAGTTGATATAGTAATAGAATCAACAGGATTGTTTACACAAAGAGAAAAGGCAGAAAAGCATATTAAAGCAGGAGCAAAAAAAGTAATTATAACAGCTCCAGGAAAAAATGAAGATATAACTATAGTTATTGGAGTTAATGAAGAACAATATGATAATGAAAAGCACAATATAATTTCAAATGCATCTTGTACTACAAATTGCCTAGCACCATTTGCTAAAGTATTGGACGAAAAATTTGGTATAGTAAAAGGCTTAATGACTACAGTACATTCATATACTAACGATCAAAGAATATTAGATAAGAGCCATAAAGACTTGAGAAGAGCAAGAGCAGCGGCTGAATCTATAATACCTACCACTACAGGAGCAGCAAAAGCTGTGTCAAGAGTATTACCACAATTAGAAGGAAAATTAAATGGTTTTTCACTTAGAGTGCCAACACCAACAGTTTCACTTGTTGATTTAGTGTGTGAACTTAAAGAAAACGTTACAGTTGAAGAAGTAAACTCTGCATTAAAAGATGCTGCTGAAGGAGAATTAAAAGGAGTTCTAGGATATTGTGACAAACCACTTGTTTCTATAGACTTTAGAGGAGATTCTAGATCATCTATTATAGATGCTCTATCCACAATGGCTATAGAAGACAATATGGTTAAAGTAGTGTCATGGTACGATAATGAATGGGGATATTCATCAAGAACAGTTGATTTAGTAAAATATATAGCTGAAAAATTACAATAATACATAACTTTTTTAAAAAAAATTTAAAAAAAATTCCATAAAATTATCAAAAAAGATTATGAAAAATATTGAAGGAAAAATTTTTTCATAATCTTTTTTGTTTACTATAAAAGATACAAGTTACAACTTATAGGTGGATATTAGGTCGTTAGAGTAACATGTGTATAATTAGTAAGGAATCATACTTTTTCTAAAATGAAGGATAAGATGTCGAAAGCTTGCATAAATCTGAAAAATTTTTATTATTAAAATACTGATTTTAATTTTAATTATGATAAAAAAATGACAAATAAAGTTGCAAACAGTAATATTTATAAGTATAATTAAAAAAGAGAAAAGGTTTTGTTAAACTTTACAACAAAAGAAAAAGAAGGGATGATTCAAAATGGAGAAGTTAACAGACAGGAGACAGGTTAAGGCAGTAAGCATGGAAACTTTTGTTTTCTTAATATTACTAGTAGTTGGTTTTGGATATGTTGGTAGTATTATGGGAGCTGGAATGATGTTCAAAGTAATAATGAGTACAGCACATGCTTTACTATTAGAGACAGTTTTCTTAATTATGGCTATGGCAGTTCTTGCAGGCGCATTAAGCGCACTACTTTCAGAGTTTGGAGTAATAGCATTAATTAATAAAATTTTCGCTATATTTATGAAGCCTTTGTATGGATTGCCTGGTGCTAGTATAGCAGGAGCTATAACAACTTATTTATCAGATAATCCAGCTATTATACCTTTTGCTAAAGATAAAACATTCACACAGTACTTTAAAAAATATCAAGTTCCAGCATTATGTAACTTAGGAACAGCTTTTGGTATGGGACTTATCTTAACAACATTTATGATTTCACAAGGTACAGAATATGTACTTCCAGCATTAATTGGTAATTTAGGTGCTGTTATAGGTAGTATAGTAAGCGTTAGAATAATGTTGACATTTACTAAGAAATTTTATAAATACAATCCAGAGGAAGATAAAGCAACAGGGTCACTAGAGAAAAAAGCCGAATTTAGAGAAGTCAGAGAAGGAAATGTGTTCCAAAGAGCTTTAGATGCAATTCTTGAGGGTGGTAAAATGGGAGTAGATATGGGAATGGCTATAATCCCAGGTGTCCTAGTAGTATGTACATTAGTCATGCTATTAACTTTTGGACCATCTACAGACCCTGTTACAGGTCAAGAGGTTTATACAGGAGCTGCATATGAAGGAATAAGATTACTTCCAGTTATTGGAGATAAACTTGGATTTATATTAGAACCATTGTTTGGATTTACATCACCAGAAGCAATAGCTTTCCCTATAACTTCACTGGGAGCTGTTGGAGCAGCAATGTCTTTAGTTCCAGAATTTATAAAATCAGGAGCTATAACTCCTAATGATATAGCAGTGTTTACAGCTATGGGGATGTGTTGGAGTGGATATTTAAGTACACATATTGGTATGATGGATGCATTAAATGCTAGACAATTAGCAGGTAAAGCTATTCTTTCTCATACAATAGGTGGTTTATGTGCAGGAGCAGCAGCCCACTTCATATTTATGCTCGTAGGATAAGTATAGTTAATAAAATATAGTATATAAGAAATGGTTGTTAGTGTACAAGAAGAATTTGTACGCTAACAACCATTTTTTGATGAATGAAGATAATATATAAATATTAAGTAGATATTAGAGTTACGTTATATTTATGTAAAAAGTAACAAAAATCTGTAGAAATTTATGACAAAATTTAGTACACTAACTATATGTTCTTATTTAAAATTTAAGGTTAGGATTGGGAATTACCTAGTAGAGTAAGCTTGATTAATAAAACAATCATAAAATAAAAATATTAGTCATAAAGATTATAGAATAACTTACTTAAAATAAAGCCATAGAACTTACAAAAATTAAAAAAAGCATATAAGTATGGAGGGATACAATGGATGAATTATTTCATATAGGAATTGATGTAGGTTCTACAACGGTGAAGGTTGTGGTACTTAATAATAGTAATAATATAGTTCATAAAGAATATAGAAGACATTATTCTGATGTGAAAAAATCAGTTAAAGAAGTACTAAATGGTATATATGAAAAATTGGGAAATATAAATACTAAGATTGTAATAACTGGTTCAGGTGGAATTGGAATATCTAAAAAACTAGAAGTAAAATTTGTTCAGGAAGTTATATCTAGTACAAAAGCAATAGAATATTTCCATCCTGAAACTGATGTTGTCATAGAACTTGGAGGTGAAGATGCAAAAATAACGTATCTGAGTGGAGGAATAGACCAAAGAATGAATGGGATATGTGCAGGTGGTACAGGAGCATTTATAGACCAGATGGCGTCACTTTTAAAGACAGATGCTAGTGGATTAAATGAGCTAGCAAAAGAGTACAATGTTATATATCCAATAGCTTCAAGATGTGGTGTTTTTGCTAAAACAGATATTCAACCTCTCATAAATGATGGAGCTAAGCAGACTGATATCGCCATGAGTATCTTTAATGCTGTTGTCGTACAAACTGTAAGTGTTCTTTCTTGTGGAAGAAAAATAGAAGGGAATGTAGCATTTTTAGGCGGTCCATTGTACTTTTTATCTGAGCTTAGAGAAGCATTTAAAAGAGTATTAGATTTAAAAGATGAAAATATAATTTTTCCAGAAGATGCACAACTTTATATCGCTATTGGAGCGGGATTATTATCAGTAGATGAAGACAGTATAAATTTAGAGTCTCTAATAGAAAAGCTAGATAGTATAGAGAATATTGAAGATGGAGAAGTAAATTTATTAGAACCATTATTTAGAGATAAAAACGAATATGAAGAGTTTTCAAGAAGACATGAAAAAGAAAAAATAAACTATGTAGATATAAATTCAATCAAAGGTAATTGTTATTTAGGAATTGATGCAGGTTCCACTACTACTAAAGCAGCTCTTATTGATGAAGAAGGAAGACTTGTATATTCTTATTATAATAGTAATGAAGGAAATCCATTAAAAACTACTATTAAAGTTATAAACGAAATATATGATATATTGCCAAAGGACGTTAAAATACTGAGCTCAACTGTAACTGGATATGGAGAAGGTCTTATTAAAAAAGCATTAAAAATTGATAATGGAGAAATAGAAACTATAGCACATTATAAAGCTGCTAAATTTTTCAATAAAGATGTAGATTTTATACTTGATATTGGTGGCCAAGACATGAAGTGCCTAAAAATAAAAGATGGAGTAATTGACAATATAATATTAAATGAAGCTTGTTCTTCAGGTTGTGGCTCATTTTTAGAAACATTTGCAACTTCTCTATCTATGACAATAGAAGAATTTGCACATGAAGGGATTTATTCTCAAAATCCTGTAGACTTAGGTTCAAGATGTACTGTGTTTATGAATTCTAGAGTAAAACAGTCTCAAAAAGAAGGAGCAAGTATTGGAGATATATCAGCAGGGTTATCTTATTCTGTAATAAAAAATGCTTTGTTTAAAGTAATAAAAATTAGAGATTTAAATGAAATTGGTAGCAATATTGTTGTACAAGGTGGAACATTTTATAATGATTTGGTGCTTAGAAGCTTTGAAAAATTAATTGAAAAAAATGTAATTAGACCTAATATTTCAGGCATTATGGGTGCTTTTGGTTCAGCACTTATAGCAAAAGAAAAGTATGAAAGTGGCTATCAAACATCTTTATTATCTAAGGAAGAATTGAATAATATAAAGCTAGAATCAAGTGTAACTAGATGTAAAGGATGCTCAAATCATTGTCTTCTTACTATAAATAAATTTTCTGATAATGAAATTTTTATTTCGGGAAATAGATGTGAGAAAGGTGAAGCTATCTATGGTGATAAAAAAATAGGACTAGAAAAGAAAAAACCAATAAATTTATTTAAGTACAAATATGATAGGATTTTTAGATATAAACCACTAGAAAAAGAAGAAGCAAAAAATGGAGAGATTGGGATACCAAGAGTATTAAATATGTATGAAGATTATCCATTTTGGTTTACTTTTTTCAATAATATGGGATTTAGAGTTGTACTTTCAGATAGGTCATCAAAACGATTATATGAAACTGGTATAACTAGTATTGCTTCTGAAACAGTTTGCTATCCAGGAAAATTAGTTCATGGACATATAGAAAACTTAATTGCAAAGGGCATAAAAAATATATTTTATCCAAGCGTAACGAATGAAAATAAAGAGGATTCAAGCGCTGATAATTATTATAATTGTCCTGTTGTAATATCATATTCTGAAGTAATAAAAAATAATGTGGAAAATATAAGAAATAAGAACATAAACTATATAAATCCATTCATAAGTCTAAATGACAAAGAAAAATTGAAAAAAAGACTTTATGAAGAATTATCAAAAAGTTTTTCAGATATAAATATAACTAAAGAAGAAATTAATAATGCAGTTGATAAAGCCACTGATGAACAAAATTCCTTTAAAATGGAAATACAGGCTGCAGGAGAAAGAGCGCTTAAAGAAATAAAAGAAAGAGATATGAAGGGGATTGTGTTATGCGGGAGACCATATCATATAGACCCAGAAATAAATCATGGTATGCCAGAACTTATAAACTCATTAGATATGGCAGTACTTACTGAAGATTCAATATGCCACCTAGCAAATATACAAAGACCTCTTAGAGTTGTAGACCAATGGGTATATCATTCAAGATTGTATAAAGCAGCAAGCTTTGTGAGAGATAAAAATTATTTAGAATTGGTTCAACTTAATTCATTTGGATGTGGATTGGATGCAGTAACCACAGACCAAGTTCAGGAAATACTTAATGAAAAATCAAAGATATATACTATCATAAAGATTGATGAAGGCAACAATTTAGGTGCTGCTAAAATAAGAATGAGGTCTTTAAAAGCAGCCATGTTTGAAAGAGAAAGCAAAAATATAGATGTTAAAAATATAAAGATAAATAGGATACAATATGCTAAAAATAATCAAATAACGAACAAACATACTATATTAGCTCCACAAATGTCTCCAATACATTTTCAATTTCTTGAAAAGGCTGTGAATTTAAGTGGTTATAATATAGAGGTTTTAAAAGATACAGATAGCAATGTAATTGAAGAGGGACTAAGATATGTAAATAATGATGCTTGTTATCCAGCTATAATAGTTGTGGGTCAATTAATAACAGCATTAAAATCTGGTAAATATGATTTAAATAACACCTCTGTTACTATAACTCAGACTGGTGGAGGTTGTAGAGCTACAAATTATATTGGATTCTTGAGAAAAGCTATGTATGATGCTGGATTTAAAGATGTTCCTGTAATAGCACTTAGTGTAAATGGAATAGAAGATAGCGGAATAATGGATAATATATCACTAAAATTAATCAATAGACTTTTTATGGCAGTTGTATATGGAGATTTATTGATGAAGGTACTTTATAGGGTGAGACCATATGAAAAGGTAACTGGAAGTGCAAATGCTCTATATGAGAAATGGGTTGATATATGTAAAACCTCTCTTGTCAAAGCAAAGATTTCTGTATTTACTAAAAATATAAAAGATATAGTAAAGGAATTTGATAACTTAGAGATACTTGATGTAAAAAAACCAAAAGTAGGTTTAGTAGGAGAAATTTTAGTGAAATTCCATCCAATCGCAAATAATAATTTAGTAGATATATTGGAGCGAGAAGGTGCCGAAGCAGTTGTTCCAGACCTTACAAATTTCTTCTTAAGTTGTGCATTCAATACTATTTATAAACATACTCATTTAGAGGGAAGTAGAAAGAGTAGAATTATAGGAGAAGCATTTATATACATAACTGGAATATACCAAAGGGTGTATAAGAAGGCACTTGATAAGAGCAAAAGATTTTATGCACCAGGGAACATAAAGACTGTTGCTAAAAATACAGAACCAGTAGTGTCATTAGGTAATCAAACTGGAGAAGGTTGGCTTTTAACTGGAGAGATGGTTGAGCTTTTAAATGAAGGTGTAGAAAATATTATTTGTATGCAACCTTTTGGATGTTTGCCTAATCATATAATTGGTAAAGGTTCTATAAAAGAATTAAAAAGATTGTATAAAAATGCAAATATAATACCTATTGATTATGACCCTTCTGCAAGTGAGGTAAATCAGCTTAACAGGATAAAACTTATGCTTTCTAAAGCTTTCAAAAATATATAAAATTGATGTTTTGATATATTAAAAGTTAATAAATTAAAAAAATATTATATATTAAGCAGTTATAAAAGAAGAGTTATCCTATTTTTTAGGGTAACTCTTTATTAGTTAAAAAATTATATGTATACTAAAGTAAAGGGGGAAAGTTATATGAATCTAGTATATGATGTTTATCAATCTAAAATAGGAAATTTGTACATATTAAGTGAAGATGGTTTTATAGTCAGCATAGATATAGGAGATGAAAAGTTTAATAAATTAAAAGATGAATATATCAAAAAAGGAATTGAAATAAAAAGAAGCAAGGAAGATTTAAAAGAAGCTATAAATCAGATAGATGATTATTTTAAGGGAAAAAGAAAGGCATTTGATTTAGATATTCGTATTGAAGGGACTGAGTTTCAAAAATCAGTTTATAGGGAAATGTTAAAAATACCATATGGAGAGACCTTGTATTATTCAGATATAGCACAAAATATAAATAATCCAAAATCGGTGAGAGCAATAGGACAAGCAAGTAAAAGTAATAAAATTCCAATAATAATACCTTGCCATAGAGTGGTTGGTAAAAATAATATTGGTGGATATATGGGAAATCATTCTGATTTGAAAGAGATACTATTAAACTTAGAAAAAAGTATATAATCTAGAAAAAAGTGTTTTTGTTGTTAAAATTTGATATAATAATGGTAAAAAGAAGTGTTTTTTACAAAAATATCAAAAAAATATTTTAATTTATAAATACGAGGGGGAATTTTAATGTGTAATAAAGTTATAGCATCAAAATATCATGAAAAAGGTTTTAATTGTGCAGAATCAGTTATAAAAGCATATAATGAGGAATTTAATACAGATATACCAGTTTGTTTAGGAAGTGGACTAGGTTCAGGTTGTGGAGTTGCTAGTTTATGTGGTGCAGTAAATGCCTCAAATATAATAATTGGATATGTAAAAGGCAGAAATCATGAAGATGAAAGTACTAAAGCTAAAGTGTATGCTAAAGATTTGACTACAACAGTAAGAAAAGAGTATGGCTCAGAACTATGTATAGACTTAAAAAAAGATTTAGTTGCATGTAGAGAGATAATGGATTTTGCATATGATAGTCTAAAGGAAACTTTAAAAAAAGAATTATAAAAAAATAAGCTATCAAGTATAAATTATTTGATAGCTTATTTTTTTAGCCTATAATCAATAAGTTTATAATATTTTATGATTACTGTTTGTAAATAAATAGTAAGTGATTTTAGTAGAATTTTAGAAATTTTTTTAATATAGACATTTATTTATATCCATTCTTGGATATATTATACTTTGTTTAAATAGATGTTTGTTATGAGGGAGATGAGAAGATTGGAAGATATAAATTTACTTATTAACAAATTATATTCAAAAAATCACAATGAAGCATATAAAACTTTTTTGTTTTTAGAAAATGAAAGTATGAAATCAAATATTACATATTGTTTTTTTGATTCATTTTTAGAGATGCTCAATAATGAAAGCTCATATATTAGGGCAAGAGGACTTCTATTAATAGCAGCAAATGCTCAATGGGATACCGAAAATAAAATTGAAATAAATATAGATTGTATTTTAAGTCACATTGCAGATAAGAAACCCTCTGTTTCAAGAATGTTTATTAAATCATTACCTAAGATTACAAAGCATAAAAAAAATCTTATCCATCGTATACAAATGGAGTTAAGTAATGCAAACATAAGTATTTATAATAACAATATGAAACCATTAGTGGAAAAAGATATAAGTGAAGTTTTATCTAAGCTTGAAAATTGATGGAAGTAAAAGACTATTAATGTAATGATAAAGTTCTATACATCAAAATAGAATATTTTCAGTTTTATGGCAGCTTTGAAACAATAAATCAAAGCTGCCATTTTTGTTTGAAAAATTATTTAAAAAAAGATAAGATTATTAGTTTTTTAACTAAATAATGTACATATGAGGTCTTATGTAATATGTTATAAGATATTTGATAAATTAAATGTTTTCTTTGACAATACATATATAGTGATGATAATATCTAAATGAATAAAAACAAAGGAAATAAATATATAATATGAAATTATAAAACTATGCTATAATTACAAGGAAGGATGTAATAAACTGTAGAAATTGCAAGTAAGTAATATAAATTTTTAAAGAATTAAATTTAAATAAATTACATAATGTATTAAATAAACGATGATACTAGAATGACACTATTTTTATAAGAAATTATTAAAGTACATAAGTAATGAAATAATACGCTAAATTATATAATAGATTGAGTTTTACTAAATAAAAAAGAACTACAATCCCTATGTTATTATACAAAAGCAAAGGTGGGAATTAAAATGAAAGCAATTGATGATGCTATAACATCAGAGTATTTAAGCTATGGTATCAATGAAGATATTAATATCTATGAAGGTCGGTTTTGCATATATTTAGATAAAAAATATAGATGTAATGGAAAAATTTATTATAAAATGACACCTCCAATATCTATAAACTTTAAGGCAGATATAGGTTGTATTGAAGAAATAGATAATGATGATGATAATTTAGCTTTAGATTATGATAATGCTATTCTTGAAGTTCATGGTTATAAAATCATTTCCATAACAATAAACACTTTAAGTGATGTTACTATAGAAGGATATATCAATGATGACTGTATAAAATCCAAAAACTCTTATGTTGAACATGTAGATTTTAATATAATCAACTTAGATAAAATACCAGGCAAACTCATTAAATATAATGATAAAGTATATGCAGGTAGAATCGAATTTGATATAAATGATTATGTTGTGACTATAGATAAAAGATATGATTATAGAAAAGAACTTAAGTCAGATTTAAGGTCTAAGTCTGGAGCAATAATAACTCATATAGGTAGAGTTAGAAGAAAAGATGGTAGAATTTTTAGAACAAACAATACAATAAATCTTTTAGATAGAATATCAACAGCTTTGAGTTTTATGTGTGGAAGGTATGTTGGATTTTGTTTGGCCAAAGGATATAGAAGTGGAAATGAAGTCTATAGAATATGGAATGAAAATCAGATATCTCCATTTAGATATGTACCAACATGGTCAGATACACTTTCAAACTATCATAATATGGAGAAATATATAAGTCTTATGTGCAAAAAATTAGAAGATTTTTATTATGGTTCTGCCATAAAAAGTGTTACTGACTGGTATATAGAATCTCTTGGAAGTGTTACTATGGAAAATAACATAATATCTGTACAAATTGCACTTGAAACTCTATCATATGTAATTTTAGTAGAGCAAAATAAAATACTTACAGATGAAGCTTTTGATTGTAACTTAGCATCTAAAAATATAAGACTATTACTTGATACATGCAAAATACCATATGGAAAACATGAATTAAATATATTTGATAATACAATAAAAAACAAGTTTGATGATGGGGTAGATTTAGTGATTTATTTAAGGAATAGTATAGTTCATCCAAGCAGGAGAACTCATAGAGCTGTGTTAGAAGTTGAAGATATTTGGAATATAATCTCAATAGGAACAAGATATATTGAGCTTGTTTTACTCTTTATTTTGGGGTATAGAGGTGAGTATTCCAATAGATTAGTAGAACGATGTTATGGTGAAGTAGAAGTTGTTCCTTGGAATTAAATTTTTATATTTATTTTAAAATATATATTGACAGATATTGCCTTATGCTATAAAATCAATATCATAATAACAATTCAAAACAACATTAAATGCTAAGAAAAGAAATAGTAGAAGTAGTTAATCTTAAACAGAGAGTTTCCGATTGGTGAGAGGAGCAATAGATTTTACTTTGAACACATCTTTGAGCAGAACTCTGAAAGAGTAAAGATACTTCATTAGGAGCTTTCCGGAATCCTTGCACCCGTTATAGTGCTAGAGTATAATTATTTTATTGTACTTAAAGAGGTTAGTGTCGTGAGGCATTAATGAACAGAGGTGGAACCACGAGAGTCAACTCCCGTCCTCTAGCAGAAGCTAGAGACGGGAGTTTTTTTAATATAATTTTTTAAGCGCGCAGAGAATTATATTGCAACAGATATACTTTTTAAAAAATAATCAAAATATTTAAAAATTTAAAAGATGAGGGAGAATATTATGAAAAATATATTAAAAAAATTAGGAATATTTACAATTATGTTAGGCTTAGTAAGTGGAATGGCAGGTTGTTCAAAATCAAATGATGAAAAGGGCAAAGATGCTTCAAAAGAAGCAAAAAAAGAAGTAATTGTAGGGTTTGATAATACATTTGTTCCAATGGGATTTTTAGATGAAAAAGGAGATACTGTAGGATTTGATGTAGAGTTAGCTAAAGAGACATTTAAGAGACTTGGAATGGAAGTTAAGTTCCAACCAATAGATTGGTCAATGAAAGAAACTGAGTTAAATGACTCAAAGACTGTAGATGTATTATGGAATGGGTACTCTATAACAGATGAAAGAAAGAAAATAGTATCATATACAGAACCATATTTACAAAATAAACAGATAATAGTTACTTTAAGTGATTCAAAAGTAAATTCAAAAGCAGATTTAAAAGATAAAGAAGTTGGAACACAACAAGGTTCAACAGCACTTGATGCAGTGGAAAAGGATAAAGATTTCATGAATAGCTTAAAAGGTGGAGCACCAGTTCTTTATGATACTTATGATAAAGCACTTAGAGATTTAGAAATAGGTAGAACTAGTGCAGTTGTTGGTGATGAAGTTTTAATTAGATACTATATGGGTCAAAAAGGTGAAGATAAATACAAAGTGTTAAAAGAAGATTTTGGATTAGAAGATTATGTTGTAGCAACTTCTAAAGAAAATCCAGAACTTTGTAAGAAAATAAATGAAACATTAAAAGAAATGAAAAAAGATGGAGCTTTTGACAAAATTTATGATAAGTGGTTTAAGTAAAAGATAGATTAGCTGTTAAGAAGGGGGCACTATAGGCATGTTACAAGGTTTAGAGATAGTTATAGCAATGTTTTGTATAACATTGATAGTATCAATTCCATTGGGGATTGCAGTTGCATTTTTAAGATTATCAAAAAATAAATTAATAAGTGGTATTACACAATGTTATATATTAATAATGAGAGGGACACCTTTACTTTTACAGATGATAGTCATATTTTATGGATTACCTCTTTTAGGAATTGTATTTGACAGATTTACAGCTGGAATAGTAGCTTTCTTCTTAAATTATGCAGCATATTTTGCAGAAATATTTAGAGGTGGAATACAGTCAATCGATAGAGGACAATATGAAGCTTCAAAAGTACTAGGATTTGATAAATTTACAATGTATAAGAGAATAATCTTTCCACAGGTTTTTAAAAGAATACTAGCACCTATTTCAAATGAAGTAATCACATTAGTAAAAGATACATCTTTAGTATATATATTAGGATTAAATGATATTTTAAGAATATCTCAAATAGCAATGAACAGAGAAGCAAGCTTATTACCACTATTTGAGGCAGGGGCAATATATCTTATATTTGTAGCTATACTTACTAAGGGATTTGAATTACTTGAAAAAAAATATTCTTATTATAGATAAAGTTACAATATTATAGGAGGAGGTTTTTTACATGCTGAAAATTAAAAACTTAAATAAATCATTTAAAAAAAATAAGGTACTTAAAGATATTTCTTTTGAGTTAGAAGAAGGTCAAATTGGAGTTTTACTTGGAAAATCTGGTGCAGGAAAGACTACAATATTGAGATGTATAAATGGTCTTGAAGAATTTGATAGTGGAGAGATTATAATAGATAATGAGATAATAAAAAATAAGAAAGATATGACAAAGATACGAGGAAAAATAGGTATGGTTTTCCAAAATTTTAACTTATTTCCTCATATGACAGTTCTTGAAAACATAATTGAGTCTCCAGTTAATGTATTTAAAGTTCCTAGAAAAGAAGCTGAAGAGAGGGCTAGAGAACTTTTAAGATTAGTTGATTTAGAGGATAAATTAAATTCCTATCCATTTGAATTATCAGGAGGACAGCAACAGAGAGTTGCAATAGCTAGGTCATGTGCACTAATGCCAAAGGTTCTTTGTTTTGATGAACCTACTTCTGCACTTGATATTGATACTATTCAAAGAGTAGTCAATATAATGAACAGACTTAAAGATAAAGGGATGACTATACTAATAATTACGCATGATGTTGTTTTCTCAAATAATGTTGCAGATAAGATTATAAGTATAAAAGATGGTATAGTAGAAAATGTTCAAATCAAAGAAAAAATTGTTTAATATTTTATAAATGGAAGTTATAGGAACATTTATAATATAAATAGGGGCTAAGTAAAACAAATACACTATGCCCTTTTTTTATTTAAAAATTTAATCTAATATTGAGTGATTAATTAGGTTTAATATATTATAAAAGAATAATTTAAATATTTAATATAAATTAATGATTGTTTTAAAATAGAATAATTTTTTATATTGAAAGCCTAGGATGATTGTGATATAAATTGGTTATAATATGCAAATTATGGGTATAAAAATAAAAAATTAGAAAGGATTTTAATATGATGATTAAATTATATGGATATACAAAGTGTTCTACTGTTAGAAAAGCAAAAAATTGGCTTAAAGAAAATGATTTAGAATTTGAAGATATAGACATGGTTCAGAATCCTCCAAGTAAAGATGAATTAGAAGCAATCTACAAGACTAGTGGATATGATATAAAGAAATTTTTTAATACAAGTGGTATGAAATATAGGGAATTGGGTCTTAAAGATATTGTAAAGAGTGAATCTGATGATAAACTTTTAGAAATATTAGTAAGTGATGGAATGCTTATTAAAAGACCATTGCTTTTTGATGGTGAAAATGTACTGTTGGGTTTCAAAGAAGATGTTTGGAAAAGTACTTTATTAAAAGAAGATTAGAAGCATGTAGGTGTATTGATTAAAATAATTGATACACCTATAAATTTATACATCAACTCTGATTTTTATATATAAATTAGCAAATATATCTATCTAATTATTAGATTCGATAGAATAGAAGAACTATATGAGATTATATATAAATATATTATCAAATCTAAGTTCTGATTTTAATCTATTGATTCCTGCAATTTTATATGGGATTTTAAAAGACTACATTTAAAATCTAAGTATTACAACAAGATTTATTCTTTTAAGTATATCTGCTAATATTAAAATATTATTCTTAACAAATTTAAACCCTAAAAACTTCATATCAATAAACATATTATTTCTTATACAAAGAATATCATTTATTTTACTTAAAATAGTATAATATACAACGAATTATTACAAAATCACTTATTATTAACCATGAACATGTGTTTTGTGCTATTATATTTATATAAGGGAATTGTCATAAAAAATATCTTATTTATGCAAAAAATAAAATTAACTTTTGTCTTATGTAAGTATATTTTATAAACTGCATCTATACTTATAGTTTTACAAATAATAATAGTATTTAAAAACTTGACAACAAAAAAAGAAAACTTTCAAAAGAATTAAATCTAAAAAGAATAGGAGATAAGTATGAGTATTGAAGATTTATATGGTTTTGAATGTGTTCCTGTGAACAATGATATTGATATTGATGATTTATTTGAAAAAATGAGAGAAGATGGAAAAGAAAATGGATATACGCCGATTATAATTATTGATGAAAAAGTAGGGTTATTAAGAGAAAATATAGATATGATTAATAAAGAGTATGGTTCTCTTGAAAACTATAGAAAATATTGTTTAGAGAAATGTAATGAGATTGATGTAAATGAATTCTTCAATTCTAGAAAGTGTGAGATTCCAGAATTGCTAACAGAGTTAATGGGTTCTGAGGACACTTTTTATGATTATAAAAATTTTAGTCCAATTACAAACATAGATATATTTCAAGAAAATAACAAAGTTTACATAGCCAAAGTTCCAACAATTAAACCATATGAAGTATTTGCATATATACCAATTGGTGGATTTAATGATTGTCCTAGTGATGAAGAACATATAGCTATTGCAAAATATTGGTACGAAAAATATGGAATATTTCCAATTGCAATTGGAAGTGATACGGTTCAATATTCTGCAAAAAATCCAATTGAAGATAATAAAAAATTTGATGACTTGTGTATTGAATTAGTCCTCTACTGTGAAGACATTATTGTACAAGGATATGAAACATTAAAAGTTCTTAAAGAAGTACTACAGCATTCTACAATATGGCTTTTTTGGTGGGATTAAGACAAATACATGTAAGCTATAAGTATTAAATTAAAAGTTTTAGAAAATTCATATGATAGTATCTTTTTTGTGATTTACAATTATAACTGATGGAAAAATAATTATCTTAAAACAAATTTGTGCATTCAGCCATGAGGATAGCTATTTCCACTTCATGGCTTTTAAACATATTACTATATTACACTATTTCATTTTTAGTATACAGTGTATTACAGTAATATGTTTAAATTATACAGGTTTAAAAATTCTTTGATATTGTAATTAACGTGTTTAAATATAATTCTATTTTATAAAATAAATACTTTATATGTTATAATCATTAAGAATGTAAAAAATAATATAGTATTTTATTGTTCATGTTTTTCTAGATATGGAGGTTGCTTTATGAATGAAGAAGAAAAATTAGAAAAATTAAAGGAAATACTACTTGAATTAGGAAGTGTTGTAGTTGCTTATTCTGGTGGAGTAGATAGTAACTTTTTACTTAAGGTAGCAAAAGATACATTAGGGGAAAATGTTATAGCTGTAACTATACATTCAATGATGCATTCAAGTAGAGAGATTAAAGAAGCTAAACAATATACTAAAAATTTTGGTGTTAAACATATCATCTTAAATATAGAAAACTTTGATTTAAAGGAGTTTAAAGAAAATGGTGCTGATAGATGTTACCATTGCAAAAAATATATATTTTCTAAAATAAAAGAGGTAGCAAAAGAACATAATATAAAGTACATAGTAGATGGAACAAATATAGATGATTTAGGAGATTATAGACCTGGGCTTAAAGCATTGAGTGAGTTAGAAGTAATTAGTCCACTAAAAGAAAGTAGTTTGAAAAAAGCTGAAATTAGATTACTTTCAAAAAAATTAGGATTAAACACTTTTAACAAACCATCATTTGCATGTCTTGCAAGTAGAATTCCTTATGGAGTTCAAATAACAAATGAAAAACTAAGAATAATAGAAAAGAGTGAAGACTATTTATCTGATTTAGGTTTTTCTCAATTTAGAGTGAGAATGCATGGAGATATAGCTAGAATAGAGGTTGACCAGGAAGAATTAGGTAAATTTTTTGAAAATAACAATTTTAATAAAGTTGATACTAAATTAAAAATATTTGGCTTTAAATATGTTACACTAGATATGTCAGGGTATAAAATGGGAAGTATGAATTTAAATGTGTAGATTGTTTAAAAAATAAATAAGTTTTGTAATTAATATAGGAAACAGGAGGTTTTATGAAAAATTATACATTAATATCGCCATGTTTTTTTGGGATGGAAAAAATGCTGGCTAGAGAAATTACTAATTTAGGATATGAAATAATAAAAACAGAAGATGGAAGAATAACATATAAAACTGATGAGTTTGGAATAGCAAAATCAAATATGTGGCTAAGATGTGCTGAAAGAGTACATCTTAAAATTGCTGAATTTGAGGCAAAAAGTTTTGATGAATTATTTGAAAATACAAAAAGAATAAATTGGTCTCGATATATACCTTATGGAGCTCAATTTCCTATATCAAAGGCTTCTTCCATAAAATCAAAATTATACAGTACACCAGATGTACAAGCTATAGTAAAAAAAGCTATCGTAGAAAGCTTAAAGAAAAGTTACTTGGAAGAAGGTTTGCTTAAAGAAGATAAAGAGAAATATCCTATCTTTGTATTTATACATAAAGATAAGGTAACTATTTCTATAGATACAACTGGAGATGCTTTGCATAAGAGAGGATATAGAGAAAAAGCAAATAAAGCACCAATAAGAGAGACTTTAGCTTCTGGGCTTATTTATTTAACACCATGGAAAGCAGGTAGAATTCTAGTGGACCCTATGTGTGGTTCTGGTACTATATTGATTGAAGCCGCTATGATAGGTATAAATATGGCACCTGGTTTAAATAGAGAATTTATATCAGAAAAATGGAGAACTCTTGATAAAAAAATATGGTGGGATATAAGAAAAGATGCTTTTAATAAGATAGATAATGAAACTAAATTTAAGATTTATGGATATGATATAGATGCAGAATGTATAGATATAGCTAGAGAAAATGCTGAAATAGCAGGTGTAGATGAATATATAGAATTTAATATAGGAGATGCAACTCAATTTAAAAGTGAAGATGAGTTTGGATTTATAATTACTAATCCTCCTTATGGAGAAAGATTAGAAGATAAAGATAGTGTTAAACAATTGTATAAAGAGCTTGGTTATGCATTCAGAAGATTAAAAAATTGGTCGTATTATTTAATAACATCTTATGAAGATTTTGAATATGAATTTGGACAAAAGGCAGATAAAAAAAGAAAATTGTATAATGGTATGTTAAAAACTAACTTTTTCCAATATCCAGGTCCTAAGCCTCCTAGAAACAATAAATAGCTTTCATATTATTTATGGATAAAAAGTATAAAGTTTTATTAAAAAAAATATAAAGTTTTATTAAAATAAGTAAAACATTATAACGACTTGAAACGTCTAATTATTGTGAGGAGATTTTTGTGAGCAAAATTCAAGATTGATAGGATTAGGAGGAGTTAAATGAAAGTATTAAAACTTATTACTGTAGTAGCCCTAATGATGCTATTTGTTACTGGATGTAATATTAAAACTGAATCTCCAGAACAATTAGCAAAGATACCTGATTATGATGATACAAAAAAAGTACTGTATGATGGTATTGACCAGTTACTAAAACCAGATTCATCTATGATATTACCTTCTAATGCAAAAGAAGTAGGAAAAATAAATAAAGTGGATTTAAATGGTGATGGAGTTGATGAATTAGTAGTATTTGAACAAAAAGAAGATTTAAGTAATAATGTAACTCAGGTAGGGTTTGTAACTTTAAGTTATAATGGAGAAAAATATGTACTTGGTGACCATTTTTTAGAAAATGGTGAGTCAATAGAGTATGCTAATTTTTATGATTTGGATTCAGATGGATATAAAGAAGTGGTTTTACTGATTAAATCCAAAGATAAAACTAATATGAATATATATAAAGTAAAAGATAATGAAATAACAAAGGTGTATGATTTAGATGCGTCATGGCTTCCAAACAAAGACGATTTTAATGACATGAAAGTGAAAATTGGATATATAGATGGAGATGACAAATTGGAAATATTGATGCTTCATTTGAATAATAAAACTAATGAAATGTTTGCAAGTGTCGCAAATTTTGATGGGAATATGAAAATCAAGGATTATGTTAAGTTTGAAAATGTGAAGAATTTGAGTGAACTATATATAACTTTAGGTAATGTTGCTTCATCTATTGGAAATTCGTCTGCAGCCATAAAAGGAGCTGTGCTTGATATTCCTATATTAAAGGATAATAACTATATTACACAGATACTTTATATGAAAGATGGAAAAATTAAAAAAGCTTTTAGTGATTATGATAAAACTATTACTAAATCTTATTACATACCTGTAGATGATATTGATAAAGATAAGATTATAGAAATACCTATAGTAGCAGGAAACAATAGAAACACTTACAGTTCTAAAGCATCTGCAAATATAAGTTGGTATAGATGGAATGGAAAAGAAGATGCTAGTTCAAGCTTAATATTTACAAGTCAGATATATTATAACTATAAATATAATTTTAAATTGTTTATTCCAAACAATTTATTTGACAAAATACTTGTTGAACAAGAATTTGTTGGAGAAAAAGCAGTATTTAAATTTTATTATTTTGACTATTCAGATCGTAAGAATTTGTTTAATATAGTAGTAGAGAGTAAAAATAAACTTGAAGATAGAAAAAATCCAAATGCTCAAAATTCTATTGTACTTCAAGAGAGTGATGAATATACTTTCTTGCTAGTCATAAACAATGCAAATGAAATGGATAAGCTAGATATTACTATAGACGCACTAAAAGAATATTTCTCATTAATATATGGTTAATATTATACTCAATTGGAGGTTTTATTTTATGAAGGAAAAAATACTTATACTAGAAGATGAAATTGGGATTAGAAGTTTTGTTAGTATAAACTTAAAAAGAGAAGGTTATGAGATAGTTGAGGCAGGTACTGGGAGAGAAGCTATAGAAAAAATGACAACAGAAAGTGACATTACAATAGCTCTTTTGGATGTAATGCTTCCAGATATAAGTGGAATAGAGGTATGCAAATTTATAAGGGAAAATTTTGACCAAGTAGGAATAATAATGCTCACTGCTAAAGCCCAAGAAGATGATAAAATAGAAGGATTTATTTCAGGAGCAGATGATTACATCATAAAACCATTTAGTATAAAAGAACTTTTAGTCAGGGTTTCTGCTCTTCTTAGAAGAGTAGCAAAGGATGATTCAAGTGTTAAGTCAAGTGAGATAGTTTCTCCTCCATTTATACTTGATATAGATAAGAGAAAATTATTTAAAAATGGAAAAGAAATTGAGCTTACTCCAACTGAATTTTCAATAGTGAAATATTTGATATCAAATGCTAAGCAGTCATTAAGTAGAGACCAGATACTAGATGAAGTTTGGGGAACTAATTATTTATATGATTTTAAAATAGTAGATGTAAATATAAGAAGGATAAGAAATAAAATAGAGGATGACCCATCAAAACCAAAATATATACAAACTATTTGGGGTTATGGATACTGTTTTAGAAAGGAAGAATAATAGTGTTACATTTTGAAGGTCTGAGAAAAAAAGTAATAAAAAACTACTTTATAATAATTATTATAATGGTTACTCTGTTTGAAGGATTGTTTATGTTTTATATACAAAACTATTACTATGATTCTGTCAAACAACTACTTGAATCTGAAATAAAATATGCTGATGAATATAACGCTATTACAATGGAGACTACAAGCTTTGAGAAAAAAGTAAAAAACATATTTGATAAGCAACCATTAACTAAGAATTCAGAATTTGGAATTTCAATAATAGATAAGGATAAAAATATTATATTAGACCAATATGGTTTTAAGAGTAAAGAAAAAGCAAATTATGAAGATGTTAATAATGCACTAAAAGATATAAAGACAAAAAACTTAACACCATATACCTATAGAATAGCAGATACTGGAGAACATGTTATGAGTATTTCTCTGCCACTTAAGGTAAATAATATAATAGAAGGTGTTGTTAGATATACAGTTTCATTAGATGCTATTGATAATGCAATATTAAAGCAAGCTACATGGCTTATATTAGCTGGTATATTTATACTTATTATAGCTATACTAATAAGTCTTAAATTTGCTGAGACTCTTATAAAACCATTACGAGAATTAAAGAAATTTGCAAATGAATTGGCTGTAGGAAATTATAATATAAAGTTAGAAAATATGAAAATTGTAGATGATGAGATTGGCGATTTGGCACAGACATTTGAACATATGGCACATGAGATTGATAAGAGTGAAAAATTAAAAGAAGAATTTATATCTTCTGTATCACATGAACTAAGGACCCCTCTTACATCAATAAAGGGATGGAGTGAAACTTTAGGTTATGAAAGTATAACAAGAGAAGAGCTAGACTTAGGTCTAGGTATTATACAAGATGAAACAGAAAGACTTATAAAACTTGTGGAAGAATTATTGGATTTTTCAAGACTTTCTTCAGATAGAATAAAACTTCATGTTGATATAGTTGATGTTGAAGGTTTAGTTGTAGGTGTTGTGAATCAGCTTAAAGTTAAAGCAGCTGAAAAAGATATAGCACTTTTGTTTGAATTTGAAAATGAGTTTATAGAGAATATTCAAGGAGATAAGAACAGATTAAGACAAGTTCTTATAAATTTAATACAGAATTCATTTAAATTTACTGGTCAAGGTGGTTACATAAAAGTTGTAGCTTCTCAAAATGAAGATATAACAACTATATCAGTTGAAGACAATGGCTCAGGCATAGAAAAACAAAATCTAAATAAAGTATTAGATAAGTTCTTCCAAGAAGATTACAATAAAGCTGGTAGTGGGTTAGGTCTAGCAATTAGTAATGAAATTGTAAAACTTCATGGTGGAAGAATGAAAATAGAAAGTGAAAAGAATGTTGGAACAAAAATAACTTTTAATATAAAAAATAAATTTGCTAAACAAGCATAAATTCTTAGAAAGAGGATTAAGATGAGAAACATAAAAATGATAGTAGCATATGATGGCTCAAGATATAAAGGGTACCAAAAACTAGGTGATAATAATATGACTATACAAGAAAAACTTGAAACTGTCTTAAGTAAAATGACAAATGAAACAGTTGAGATAATTGGTTCTGGAAGAACTGATATGGGAGCTCATGCTAGAGGACAAGTAATAAATTTTAGAACAAGTTGTACAGAGTCAGTAGATAAAATCCAAAAATACTTATATGAATATTTACCAGAAGATATAGTCGTAAAAACTGTTGAAGAAGTTGATGAAAGATTTCACTCAAGATATAATGTAAAGTCAAAGACTTATATGTATAAAATTGACAATAACAAATATCACAATCCTTTTATAAGAAAATATGCTACTCATGTAAGTAAAAAATTGGATTTAGATAGAATGATAAAAGCAAGTGAATACTTAATAGGAGAACATGATTTTACTAGTTTTGCTTCTTCTAAGTCTAAGAAAAAATCGAATATAAGAGAGATTTATTCAATAAATATAAAAGAAGATGATAATGTTATAGAAATATACATTGAAGGAAATGGATTTTTATATAACATGGTAAGAATAATAGTGGGAGCTTTGATAGAAGTAGGTCTTAAAAGAAAAGCCCCACAAGATATTAAGTCTATGCTTGAATCTAAGGATAGAAGTCAAGCATCAGATACAGCACCAGCTAAAGGGTTATGTCTTTGGAAAGTGAGATATTAGTGAATAAAGTAGAAAATCTTCTTAAAACAAAAATAAAATAAATTATATAGTTGACATAAATGGAAAAATAAACTATTATATATTTTATAAGAGAGATATGAAAAACTTTATATTTAAATCCTGTGAGAAAGAGAGTAACTTTTATGCGTTTTATAGAGAGCTAAGGATGGTGGAAGCTTAGCAAATGAGTATTAGTGAAAAGAACTTTGGAGGATGCTAATTGAATTTAGTATGTTAGTAGGTAATCTCGCCTTAAGAGAAAGAGTGGATAAGTTTATCTTATCAATTAGAGTGGTAACGCGGATATATTTCGTCTCTTGGTTTTTCCAAGAGGCGTTTTTTAATATATTTAATTACTAATGTTTATTTAGTATGTCGAACGTTTACTAATTGATTAGCTAAGTTTATCAATAAGAGTGGTACCGCGGATATTTCGCCTCTTAGTATTTAAAAATACTGAGAGGCTTTTTTAGTATTAAAATGATTTTAAGTTAATTTAAATTCTTAAAATCATTCAATATTAAGAATTGCTATTAAACAAAAAATAAAAATCATAATTTAAAATTGGGAGGAATTAAAAATGAAGGAAAAAGTAGTATTAGCATATTCAGGAGGACTTGATACATCAATCATAATACCTTGGTTAAAGGAAAATTATGAAGATATAGATGTTATAGCTGTTTGTGGAAATGTAGGTCAAGAAGATAAAATGGAAGATGTTTATGAAAAGGCTTTACAAAGTGGAGCATCAAAAGCATATGTGGATGATATAAGTGAAGAATTTGTAACTGAAACTATATTCAAGGCTGTAAAAGCAGAAGCTAAATATGAAGGAAAATACTTATTAGGTACTTCTTTAGCAAGACCTATAATAGCTAAGAAACTAGTTGAAGTTGCTCATAAAGAAGGTGCAAAATATATATGTCATGGTTGTACAGGAAAAGGTAATGACCAAGTTAGATTTGAAGCTACAATTGCAGCTCTTGACCCAACTATAAAAGTTATTGCACCTTGGAGAATATGGGATATAAAATCAAGAGAAGATGCTATAGACTATGCAGAAAAGCACAATATAAAGGTAACAGCAACTAAAGCTAAAATATATTCAGTAGATGCTAACCTTTGGCATGTATCAACTGAAGGTGGAGATATAGAGCATCTACAAAATGAACATAAGAAAGATGTTTACAAACAATGTGTAGACCCAGAAGATGCATGTGATGTAGCTGAATATGTAGAAGTTTACTTTGAAAAAGGTGTTCCTAAAAAGGTAAATGGTGAAGAATTATCTCCAGTTGCATTAATTCACAAATTAAATGAATTAGGTTGTAAACATGGAATTGGTGTTATAGATATAGTTGAAAATAGACTTGTTGGTATGAAATCAAGAGGTGTATATGAGACTCCAGGAGGAACAATTCTTTATGAAGCACATAATATTTTAGAAAGTGCTACTTTAGACAAGGATACATTACATTTTAAACAAATGGTATCTTATAAATATGGAGAACTTATTTACAATGGATTATGGTATTGTAAGTTAAGAGAATCTATAGATGCATTTATGGAGCAAACTCAAGATAATGTTACTGGAACAGTAAAAGTTAAACTTTACAAGGGTAATATAAAACCTGCTGGAATATTTACTGAAAATGCTCTTTATGATGAAGGAATATCTTCTTTTGGAGACAGTGAACTTTATGACCACAAAGATGCAGAAGGATTTATTAATCTATTTACTTTACCATTAAAAATTAGAGCTATGAAGGCTGGAAAATAATATAATAAGTTGATTAAGAGTGTATAAAAACTGTTTCTAGTTTTTATATGCTCTTTTTTTATCTAGATTTATTATGTTACACAATATAATAAGATATAGTGTAATTCAAATAATTTAGTAATAGAAAAATGTAATTTCCTTAAATATAAATTTCATAGGCATAAAAGTTATTGACTCTCTCACTGTAAGAGGGTTTATACTAAATCTAATAAAAATTTATAGTAAGGAGAACGAATATATGAGAAAAATAATTGAAATTAAACATCATTCACATGATTATGAGTGCATGTGGAATGGTATAGAAGATTTATATATGAACAAAACAGGTGAATGCCTTCCAAATGATTTTTTCTTTTTATTATCAGGTTTTGGTTACTTTTGTTATATGAAAACAGATAAAGCAGAATTGAAAAGAATGGTAGCTTTGGGAGATGGAAGAACAAAAAAGATGTATGAATTTTTAGCACCAATTGTTGGTTTTGAATACAAACATCATGAATTTAGAAGATATGAGCGAGCATTAAAAAAAGCAAAATATGAAATTGATAATGGGTATCCAGTTATTTTAGGAGCCTTAGATATGTATCACTTACCATATTATCAGAAATTATACCATAAAGAACATATTCCTTTTCATTACATATTAATGGTAGGATATGATGATGAAAAAGAAAGAATATACCTGTATGATTGTGGAAGGACTGAGTTATTATACTTATCTTATGAGGAATTACGCCAAAGTATGAATTGTAGTTATTTAGGATTGAGTAAGGCGAATACTATTTGCACAGTTAGAATGACTGGTTTAAAGAGTAAATATGAAATTGCAAGAGAAGCACTTGCTATAAGGAGTAATTTGTTTTTAAATCCACCTAAAGGATTTTTGGGATACAAAGGTTTTGAAAAGTTTATCAAAGAATTGCCACAATGGAAAAATGAACTGGAAAAAGATGATTATGATAAGATATTATCTAATATGGTTATGTTTTTTGGAACAGTACCAACCGTTCCAAATGCAATTAAGGGAATTAAAGAACCAGATAGCGTCAAATTTAAAGGAGGTTTTGACAAAATGAGTAGAATGCTTAACCAACTTGGAGAAGAATATAAAAATGACACCTTCATACAAGGAGCTGAGATATTTGATAAAAGTGCTACTATGATTGAGATAATATCTAATATTATAATAGATTATTTAACTCAAAAGAGTGATGATACAGGACAACTTCCTTTACTTTTTTCTGAGATTTTGAAGAATATGAAAGAAGTATATTCGATATTAGATGTATAAAAAATATATATGTCTTTCAAAGGGTATTAACTTTACAGAAGATAGGCTAATTCATATTCTTTGTAAAATATTTTAAATGAATACAGTTGTTTATAATAAAGATATTTTTATTGACCCTGACATAACGTAATAGTGTAATATGAAAATATAGCATGGATGTATTAGTAAATATTGATAGCTATAAAATCAAGTTTTGAGGTGTTGATATGAGAACAGTAAAGCAGGTTTCAGATTTAACAGGAGTAAGCGTAAGAGCATTACACTACTATGATGAAATAGGTCTTTTAAAACCAAATAAAATTACAGATGTAGGGTATAGACTTTATGATGATGAAGCTATTAAGACTCTCCAACAAATTTTATTTTTTAAAGAGATTGACATACCTTTGAAGGAAGTTAAAGAGATAATGTCAAGCCAATACTTTGATAAAGTAGAAGCTTTAAAAAATCAAAAGAAATTACTCATTTTAAAGCGAAAAAGATTAGATGAATTAATAGAGCTGATAAACAAAACTATAAAAGGAGAGAGTACTATTAATTTTAAAGAGTTTGACATGAGTGAGTATTTTAATGTACTAGAAGAATTTAAAAAAGATCATAAAAATAAGATAATTAAAATTTATGGTAATGTAGAAAGATATGATGAACTTATTGAAAAAGTTAAATCTAGTGAGGAAAAAATTGCTAAAATGGCTATAAAACAATATGGAACTATTGAGAAGTTTGCAAAAGCTATAAAAACAAACTTTAGCAGTGATATATTGAGTTTAGGAGAAAAATTTGATATATATAAAAATGATTGTTTGAAAGAAAAACATCCTAAATTAAAAGAATTATATAGAGAACTTGTAGAAGACTTAAGCAAGAATCCTTATTCAAAAGAACTTCAAGAAATAGCGAGAGAGATAACAGATATATCTAAGAAAGATTATGAAATTTTTTACATGGATACTGGAGATGATAATTGGTACAGTATGGTACAAAATTATTTGGTAAATCCTATATGGATAAAAAATATAGATGAAAAATATGGAGATGGAGCAGGAAAGTTTATTGGACAAACCTTAGAAATTTATTTAGGAGATAAAAAGCCTAAGATAAATATCTTGCATGAAAAACTAGTATCAGATTTGAGTAGAGATTGCTCATCAAAAGAAGTTCAAAGTATTGTCGAAGAAATAGACAATGAAATGAAAAAGAGCAATGAATTTTATAAAATAGATAATGGAGAGAGATATTTTGATTATATGGCAGAACTTTATTTATCAAATTCTACATATATAAAAATAACTGATAATAAATACGGTGATGGTGCATCTAAGTTTATTGGAGAAGCTTTTAAATTTTATTTTGATAGTAATAATTTATAAGTAAAAAACAACAATTATTGCAGAGCTTGAAGCAAAAAGTATGTATATATTGTTAATATACTTCATGAAAACAAGGATATAGATTATATTACTTGTATCTATATCCTTAGTTTAAGTTGTTAAAATATATAGTTTACATCAAATTTAACACTTTCAACAATATTTCCTAAATATGTTTTTATACTTTCGACTTCTTCTAAAGACCTTAATTTATTTTCAGTATAAATTGTCTTATCAAGAATATTAAACTTTAGACCTATTTCATCAAAGTACTCATGATTTAAAACTTTGTACCAATGATTTCTTTCTTTATCCCATCTTGTAGATATAGAATCAGCTTCTTTTTGAGCTTTTTCCCAATCCTCATTTTCTATATATTTTTCCAAAACAGACATATTATTTTTATAGCCATCTGTAAAGTCGTATAGTTTATTATTGACGTAAAATCCAAATAATAAGAATAAAATAGCCCATGTTATAACAAATGTTGTAGATTTCAATATTAATCACCCTTTTTATTTTGAATAAATATTTTGTCGTTTTCGTCTAAAACACAAATAAGAACATCTTTAAAAGTTTCTATATGGTTAGATTTTAAGATACCCATTAACCAATTAGTGTCTTTTTCAGCCATGTCTAGATTTTCATTTATTATTCTACCATCCAATATAAGTGGAATTGGTAAATGATTAAATGCTCTTGGAGGAGTACTATTATAACTTGATGCTGGTACAACACTTAAATTACCATCAGTCTCTAAAATAGCGTACTGTACATCCTTTAAATTGAAATACCCCTGAATTCTAAGTTGTTCTAATAATTCATCTATACTAACTCTTTCTTTTTTTAGTTCTTTATATACAATTTTCCCCTTATCTATAAGTATAGAAGGTTTACCTGATAAAAATGAACTTAATTTTCTACTTTTTAATGATAGGAATGAAATTAGAGTCTGCATAATTACAAGCCCAGTTATTGCTGCAACGCCATTTATAATTGGTATATTATTATTTTCCATTGGAACAGATGCAACTTCCGCAATTAAAAGTGTTATAACTAAATCAAAACAGTTCATTTCAGCTATCTCACCTTTTCCCATGACTCTAAGCGCAATTAGCACTGTTATGTATAATATAATACTTCTTATTAATACTACTGTCATATCTATCAATTACTCCTTTAAAAAATATTTGCATTTAGTTATTATGTCCCATATAAGAATTTTAATTCAAAATATAAAAAACACCTTAAGTAATTAAATTCAATTATTTAAGGTGTTTTTGATAATTTTAATATTAAATTTTTTATAGATTTTCTATTGCTTTTATTTATTTTAATGACAGATTCAGCAAAATTATTTTTGTCTCCTAATTTTAAAATAAAATCAGGATATTCTTCAAATTCGTTGAGTTTTATTAATTTAAAAGAAGAAGACAGATTTTTAAAGTTAATAATTTTAGAGTTATTTACTAGTACGCTTCTTTTTTTAAAATAGATTTCTTTTTTACTTATATTCAGTATATTTAATATTTGTTTGAGATAAATTATTATATCTTCTGGAGTTTTCTCGAATTTAAGTTCAAAATTTTCATCTTCGAAGTATGGAATATAATATAAAGGAGTTTTGATAGGAGGTAATTTATTATATAATTCTTCAAGAGTATTAATATCTTTAGGATAGTTAAGGTAAAAGCTTTTACATACATTCATTAAATCCATAGCATCTGAAAGAGAGTTATGTTTAATTTCTCCTTCTACAGAAAAAATCTTTTTCATATTAAGTAAAGATAATTGTCTAGATAAGATTCTATTATTGTATGTAATGTGTTGAGATATAAAAGGTTGAATATCAATCATCATATTAAACAACTCTAAGCATTTACCAGTATATTTACATACTCTAAATGAATTTAGAAGACCAGCAATGTCAAAATCACCCCAATTGTATATTGTAATATCATTAAATTTGCAAAACCATCTATAAAAATCATCCATAACATATAAAAGGTTAGGAGCATTATCAATATCTAATTGATTTAGCTTAGTAAGCTTTTTACATTTATTTGAAAGTATTTCATTGTATTTTGGTTTAACCAAAGAATAATAGTCGTCCATTATATTAAATTCATTATCAACCAAAACTCCACCAATTGAAATTAATTCAGCTCCATTATATTCTAATTTATTTTTATTATCATCTAGCATATTAAATTCAAAGTCTATAAATAACTTGTATTTCATAAATATAAAGCACATCCTCATGTATATTATTTAGTGTAACTAAGCATCATAAGAATCAATCGATATAATGATTCTAAACATCAAAGGCTCATTACAACTTTTATTTATTTCATAATTTAATTCAAATAAATCTTTTAGTATGTAATTTATAAGTATTCTTTCCCAACCCATTTTTAAATTCACTTTAGAGTTTAGCAATGTGTTTTCTATTTTTTTAAATATTTCTATATTTGCTGGGATTATACTAAGTTCAATACTACTTTTAAATGGATTAGACTGTAAATCAGTTATAAGTATGTCTTTTAATTCTTCTGTAAGCTCAGAGATTAAACTATCACCTATATATTTTTTAATTATTTCCTCTCTAATTTCCCTTAAGTTTAGCAATATTAGTACCTGCTACTTACATTATATTATGAAAAGTGTAGTAAAATTCAAGTAAATTTTTTATTACACTTAAAATAGTAGCTTTTCCTTTCATTTTAGTTTTTAAGATTATTTTGTATAATTAACACATAAAAAACTATTAATATTAATGTATAAGAATAATAGGTTGTTAAATGTTTGAAATAAATTATATTTAGGATTCAGAGAAAAAGTATATAAAATAACATCTTATAGATTTAATTTATAAAAATAAAATATCTTATTCCCTGAATTCCTTTAAAATCGAGAGATTAGTTATTATTTACCAATTCCTCTTTCTGATAATTTTTCTAACATATCTTTAGTCATTTTATCTAAATTATAATTAAATTTAAAGTTCCATTCTTCTACTGCGCTACTGCTATCTAGAGAATCAGGCCAAGAATTAGCTATACTTTGTCTTACTGGGTCTACATCATACTCCATTACAAAGTCAGGGATATATTTTTTTATAGAAGCAGCTATTTCCTCAGGAGCAAAACTCATAGCAGTAATATTGAAAGCATTTCTATGAATAAGTTTATCAGCTGGAGCTTCAATTAAATCCACTATTGCCTGAAGTGCATCAGGCATATACATCATATCCATTTTAGTGCCTTTTGCTATATAAGATTTATATTTCTTATTTTTTAATGCTTCATAATATATATCAACTGCATAATCTGTAGTTCCTCCACCAGGAGGAGTAACATAAGAAATAAGACCTGGAAATCTAACACCTCTAGTGTCTACTCCAAACTTTGAGTGATAATAATCACATAGTAACTCACCAGAAACTTTAGTTACACCATACATAGTATTAGGTCTTTGTAGTGTATCTTGAGGAGTCATATTTTTTGGAGAATTTTCACCAAATGCGGCAATTGAACTAGGTGTGAAAAATTTACAATCTAGTTCTCTAGCTATTTCAAGTCCATTTATTAATCCATTCATATTTAAATTCCATGCCTCTAAAGGCTTGCTTTCAGCAACTGCAGAAAGTAGAGAAGCTAGATGAATTATAGTGTCCACATCGTATTTTTTAGCAATTTCAAAGAAGCGGTCTTTATCTGTAACATCTAATATTTCAAATATACCAGATTCACACACAGTGTTTCCATTTTTTATTCTTCTTGAACTAGCAATTACATTTTTATCTCCATATTCGTTTCTAAGTTTTATAGTTAATTCTGAACCTATTTGTCCTAATGCACCTGTTATAAGTATTTTTTTCAATTTGACAACCTCCTTGGGGTTTGATTTATGTAGTATTGCTTATTTTTATTTTAGCAAATCTTTTGTTTAAATACAAAGGATTAAACTCAATAATATATTGTTTAATTTAATAGAGTTCAATTACTGTTTAAAAAAGTAATATTCAAAGACGTATTACATAATACTGGTGAATTAGATTAAATTATTATAAATAGATATAGATTGTGTGACTAAGTCACAGAAATTAAAATAAATTTAAGATATAATAAAATCATATCATTTGAAATATTTAGTAGAGGCAATTTCATAAATAAAAAGTAATTTAGATTTAGAAAGCTATAAACTTAGATATTGTAAACATAAGTTAGAGTTTATAGTTGTAGAAATGTTATATAACAATATTGATATTATTATAATATTAAACAGTAATAAAATATATAAAATAAAATCTGAAAGGAAGTATAAAAATGACAAGACCATCAATATATCATAGCCAAGGATACACTTGTGCAGAAGCGTTAATAAAGTCTTATAATGAAGAACATAACACAGATATACCCATTTCAATAGGAAGTGGTATGGGGGTTGGAATTACTGTTGGAAGTGTCTGTGGAGCTGTAAATGCAGCTATTGTCATAATCGGTTATCTAAATGGAAGAAAGAGTAATTTGGATGAAAATATGGCAAGAAAGTATTCAAGAGAATTAATGAATAGAGTAAGAGATAGATACAGCACAGAAATATGTGCATCCTTGAAGAAAAATAAAGTAAGTTGTGAAGAAATAATAAATTTCACATATGATGCTTTAAATGAAATGCTAGAAAGTCAAAAATAATCATAGAGAACAAGTATTTTATATTTAATAAAATACTTGTTTTTTTTATTATTTTCAATATATTATAATTTAAAAATCAATTTTATTATATTTTAATCGAAATAATTTACTTAAAACGATAATAATTGATAAAAAAATATAAATACTGTAATTAAGAAAATGTAAATGATTTAATATTAAGTGAGTTGTTATATTTATTAATATAAAGTGAAATAAACTAATGAGTAAATTTATAAATTATAAAGAAATATATAAGAAAATAAAAGAGATAATTAATGCAATATAAAGTAAAAAAGCAAAAAAGTATATAATTTATTTATAAAATAAAGAAAAAATAGAATTTTAAGATAAAATGCAAAGATTATATCATAATATGGTATAATTAGTAAAAATATAGAGATTGGAGGAATTGATTTGTTTATAGAGGAAGAATTAGAAGGATATATATTAAAATGTAAAATATCTGAAGACTTTAAAGATAAGCCCGGATATAGTGATGAAGAGTTTTACGTTACAGTCTATAAAGATGAAAGTTCTGACTCTGGGTATTATGCTTTACTAGAAAATAAAGAAGAAAAAGTAGTATGGGATGGAGAAGTCGTTGCCAATAATATTTTTAATAAACTTTGGGTTGTAGTAGACAAAGCTAAAGCTGGATAATAATGTAATTATATAGTAATTATAATACTTTAAATGGATTTTTATATATATGAGATGAGTAAATAACAAAGATTATTCGATACTGGAGGGGTAGTTCAATGGAATATAGTTATAGCAAGATGAATCTAAAAAAAGGGGATATTGTAGAAGTAAATTTAGAGAAACAAGCTAATGTAATATTGCTAGATCATATAAATTATGTGAAATTTAAAAATCAAAAAAATTATGATTACTATGGCGGGTTTGCCAAGAAAAATCTATGTAGAATGAGAGTACCTAATACAGGAACATGGTATTTGGTTGTAAATCAAGATGGAAATAGTGGAATAGTTGGTTTTTCAATTAATACAATTCAAAATTAATTTGATTAAAAAATAGCTACACACTCTCGTGACTTTAGTCGTGAGTTAGTAGCTAAGGTAGTCAGCATATAGGGAAACTTATATGTAGAGATAGGATATAATCTATCCAATACTACTTGAAAATATCAGAGATTATTACTTATTGTGTATTTTATATAATTAACATAAAATTAATAAATAGTTATTATAAAATAATAATTTGTAAAGATATATTTGTATATACCTTTACAAATTATTTATAATACTTAATTTTTTATTATTCTTAACTAAATTATATATGTTAGTAAAATTTATACTATTAAAATATTTATTGTTAACATAAAGCTCCACCTTTAAGGTGTAGAGGAGCATCAAGTATGTCTTCTTTTCTTTCTAAAACATCATCTGATAAAAGCATATCTATAAATTTATCAACACCAATCCTGTCAATTGTTATTCCAAAGCGTTCTCCTGTTTTACCTTGTTCTCTAAATAAAAGAATTGTTTTTTCAATTAAAGTCATAAGTTCTTGTTTTGAAAACAATCTATCGATTTGTGTTCCAGGACGAACAGATTTTCCCCATTTTCCTCCTATATACACTTTATAACCAGATTCTTTTTCTTCAATACTGTCAAAATTACAACTTTCTATGCATTTTCCACAGTTATTACATAAATTACTATCTATTTCAAGTTTACCTTTATCTGTTAATTTAGCTGCTTTGACAGGACAGACTTCCATAACAGCACATTTTTTACAACCAACACAAAGCTCAGAGTCGTAATCAGGTACACGTTGACCAACAATTCCAAGGTCATTTAAGTCAGGTTTAATACAATTATTAGGGCATCCTCCGACACCAATTTTAAATTTATGAGGTAGCTTTACATCATACCAACCTTTGTAAAATTCTTGATGTATTTCAGCAGCTAGTGCCTGTGTATCAGTTAAACCATGAACACAAACAGTACCCTTACAAGCTACAACAGGACGAACTCTTGAACCAGTTCCACCTGTGATTAGATTTTCACTAGCAATAAATTCACTTAAAGCTTCAATGTCTTCAAATTTTACACCAGGTAACTCTACTGTTAATCTAGTAGTAAATGCTAACTGACCATTTCCGAATTTTTCAGCAGCTTCTGCAATCTTTTTTGCTTGAGATGTATTTATTACGCCATTTACAGTTATTATACGCGCTGCAAAATGTTCTCCATCTCTGCTTGGTAAAAAACCTCTACCTTTTAATTCTTTTTTTTGTTCTGCTGTAATATTACTCATAATTACTCCTCCATTACCTTAAGATTTGGATAAAATAGTATTCCACCTTCAAGAACTTTAGTATTTGTATAGCCAAAGCGTCTTAAACGATTTTGAGCCATATAACTATTTTTACCTTTTGCGCATATAAGAAGGATTTTTTCATCCTTAGAAAGACCTTCAATTTCTCCATTAATCTCCCCAACAGGAAGATAACGTAAGCTAGGAATAGAAGGAGCTTTTGAAACATCTATTTTAGTCCAACTATCAAAGTCTTCTATTTCATCAAGTAAAACACTATCAAGTTCTCCATTAAGTTTGTTTTGTAAAACATTTACTGCTACTACAAATGGATGAATAGCAGTTGAAAAAGGTGGTGCATATGCAAGGTCCATACTTTCTAATGAATAAAGGTCAGCTCCTAAAGTTATTGCAGTGGCAGATATATCTACTATTTTATCGACAGCTCCAGGTCCCATAACTTGAACACCCAATAATTTTCTAGTATCCTTTTCAGCAACCATTCTTATAATAAAATTAGATGCACCTGGATAATAGTGAGCTTTGTCATCAGTAGCTATAGTTACAGAACAAACATTATAACCTTCTTTTTCAGCAGTTTCTTTACTTAGTCCTGTTTTTCCTGAATTGAGTTCAGGTAATTTTACTACTGTTGTTCCAAGGACACCATTGTAGGTTTTAGATTTACTAGATATATTTTGTGCACAAATTCTACCTTCATGATTTGCAGATGAACCCATAGGTGACCATGTAGGTTTATTTGTTAAAGCATTTTTTACAAATGCACAATCTCCAACTACATATATATCTTTATCGTTTGTAAGCATATATTCATCTGCAATAAGTGTTTTATTTGGAGCAAATTCTAGACCTGTATCTTTTAGAAAGTCTGTGTTAGGGCGAATCCCAACTGACATAACTACTAAATCTGTTTTAATGACTCTATTTTTAGTACGAAGTTTTTCGACCTTATTTTGACCTTCAATGCCTACAACTTGGTCACCTGTAAAAATCATTATACCTTTATCAGCCATATGATTTTCAACATATTCAGCAAAGTCGGTATCAAATCCAGGCATAACATGTTCAGCCATATCAATAACACTTACACGTATGCCCATTGCAGAAAGGTTTTCAGCGATTTCAAGACCAATAAAACCTCCACCGATAACAACAGCTCTCTTAACACCATCTCCAATAGAATCTCTTAGTGTTATAGCATCATTTGGAGTGCGCATAAAGAATACTCCAGATAAGTCAATGCCAGGTATTGGTGGTTTTATTGGGTCTGCTCCTGTAGCAATTACAAGTTTGTCATAGCTTAAATTTTCTTCTTTTCCTGTTGAAATCGTTTTCAAAATTACTTGTTTTGTAGCTCTATCAATAGAGGTAACTTCAACACCACAACGAACTTCTGCTCCTGTTAGCTTCGAAAAACTTTCAGGTGTATTGACAATTAAAGATGATTTATCTTTAATTATATTGCCAACATAGTATGGTAGACCACAACCAGCATAAGAAATATCTTCACCTTTATTTAGAATTGTAACAGAGCAGTTATCACCCATTTCACGTTTTATTTTTGCAGCAGTCTTTGTTCCAGCGGCAACTCCACCTATAATCAATACTTTCACAATATATCACACTCCAATCTCTTTTATAACTCTATGCTAAAATTATAGTTCTTGACAATACATTTGTAAAATACTAAAATATTAATAAAATCATAAGTATTTACTAATGTTTGCTAAGGTTGTGATAATATGACTATTCGCAGTCTTGAGATATTTGTTAAGGTTGCCGAGTGTGGTAAAATGAGTGAAGTAGCAAGAAATATGTATATTACACAGTCATCAGTTAGTCAAGTCATTTCAGAAATAGAAAAAGAGTATGGAGTTAAGTTATTTGAAAGAATTTCAAAAAAATTATATTTGACAGAAGCAGGAAAAAAACTTCTTGGATATGGGAGGCATCTTTTATCTATAAATGAAGAAATGAATGATTGCATGAAACACTGTGCAAAAAATATTCGTATAAAAGTTGGAGCTACAGTAACTGTTGGAACATGTGTAATAAGCCCAATAATACTAGAGTTATATAAAGTAAATCCTTTGATAGAACCAGAAGTATTTGTAGAAGATACAAGGTTGATTGCAAAGAAACTACTTAATAGTGAATTAGATATTGCCATTGTAGAGGGCAAAATAAAGCATCCAGATATTGTTACAAAAAGCATTATTAATGACCATTTAGTACTTATATGTTCTAATAAGCATGAGTTTTACAAAAGAGATTACATAAACGTTTCAGAACTTTCAAATCAACCATTAATTATGCGTGAGTTGGGAAGCGGCACAAGAGCACAGTTAGAAAATCAGTTAAAAGAATTGAAAATTCCAATGAATATTAGATGGTCATGTTATAATTCTGAAGCTATATTGAGAGCAGTTGTAGATAATTTTGGTATTGCAGTTATATCTGAATTACTTGTTGACGATTATTTAAAAAAGCATCTTTTATGGTCTTGTGATATTGAGGGTATCAATTTACAGAGGACATTCGACATTGCATATCATAAAAATAAATTTTTTACAGAAAATATCTCATCATTTTTTGATATTTCAGTAGAGTTTGGAAAAAAGCAAATGAGAAAAAAGAATAAAAAAATGAATGTTTTATAACATATTAAAAATAAAATAGGAAATAAAAAAAGAGTATATTAATATACTCTTTTTTTATTCGCCTATGCTATTAAATAGATTTAGTTTAAAAAATATCTTTACTATTTTAAATTAATATTAACCTAAATTAACACCAAAGTTTCCACATAGTCCTGCAAGACCATCTTCGAAACCAGAACCTAAAGCATTGAATTTCCATTCTTCATTATGTCTATACAATTCTGCAACTACTATTGCTGTTTCTATGCTAAAATCTTCACCTAATTCATATTTAATAAGTTCTTCGTTAGTTTCTTCATTGTAGATTCTTATATATGAATTTTCAACCTGTCCAAAATTTTGTCTTCTTGTTACAGCTTCGTTTATAGTAACTGTAAATGATATTTTAGCAATGTCTTGTGGTATTTTAGATAAGTCTACATTTATTTGTTCATCATCACCATCACCAACACCTGTTCTATTATCACCCATATATTCAACTGCTCCAGAAGCATGTTTTAAATTATTGTAGAATATAAAGTCTCCATCATTTGTAACTTTACCATTAGCACCAGTTAAAAATGCAGAAGCATCTAAATCAAAATCAAAGCCACCATCATACTTATTAGTATCCCATCCTAATCCTACTACTACTTTTTTAAGACCAGGGTTAGTTTTTGTTAAACTTACTTTTTGTCCTTTTGCCAAAGTTATACCCATTTAAAACAACTCCTTGTTATAAATTTTTTATTGTAATTATTATTAACTATATAAATTAGTTAATTCACGAAGTTCTTCATTTTGGCCAATACCTAAAGCATTAAATTTCCATTCTCCATTTCTTTGATAAATTTCACCTGCCAAAACTGTGACTTTACCAGAAAAATCTTCTTGAAGGTTATACTTAAATAGTTCTTGTTTAGAATTTGCATCAATTAATCTTATAAAAGAATTATTCATTTGACCAAAATCTTGATTTCTTTTGTTAGCTTTGTATATAGAGACTCCAAAAATTATCTTATGTACATATTCTGGAATACCATCTAAATTGACCATTATCTGTTCATCATCACCTTCACCTCTTCCAGTTAAGTTATCTCCAGTGTGTATAATAGCTTTAGAAGGATGCTTAAGATTCCCAAAATAAACTAAATCACTCTTAGAACTCATTTTATCTTGGCTAGTCAATGCTATTGCAAAAGCATCTAGGTCATAATTTTTTTTACCTAGTTTGTTCATGTCCCATCCTAATCCTACAATTACATTTTTTACAGGATTATTGTCTTTTACTAAACTTACTCTTTGTCCTTTTTGTAAACTAACACTCATTTTTAGTTCTCCTTTTTGTATTTTAAGTTTTATTGGTAGTTATAAGTGTAAGAATCATATTAGCTCTATTATATACATACTTAGACTAATTTGGCTATATCTATAAACTATTTAATTGTATAATTACGTAAATATTTTTTAAGTTTAAGTATAGCTAGAAAAATTTATATAAAATCTGGAGGTAGTTATGATGGAAGTGTTTTGGATTATTGATAATAAAATAAAAAAGAAATTTAAAAGCAGACATAATTAACATATAAAAAGCTCTGTTTATATATGTTAATTATGTCTGCCATTTGTTTTATATTTATTCTATTTTTTTAAATCCATTACCCAAAGCTTCATGTATATCTGTAATTATGATAAATGCATTAGGGTCGACATTTTTTACTAATTTTTTTAATTCGACAACTTCTTTTTTCTCAACCACCACTAAGAGCACATTCTTATTTTCTCCAGTATAAGCGCCTTCGCCCTTTAGGATAGTTGCACCTCTATCTAAATCTTCCATTATTTTTTTGCTTATATCTTTTGAAAGGTCAGATATGATAGTAAATGATTTTGAATAATTAAATCCTTCAATAAGTAAGTCACTGACTTTTACTAAAATGTATAAAGCTACAGTTGAATAAAGTGCAATTTCAACCTGTCTATTTACTATACCTGATAGAACTACCACAACACAGTCAACAATACCCATCAAAACAGGTATACTAAATGTAGGAAAATATTTATTTAGTAGGAGTGCCATCAAATCAGTTCCACCTGTAGAGCCATTTATTCTAAAAATAAGACCTTGACCAACTCCCATTAAAATAGAACCAGATATAATTGCAAGATACATATCATTTGTGATATCTAGTGTAGCCATATTTGCAGTAAGCTTAAGTGCTATAGTAAGAAAAATTATTCCTAAAACTGTTTTAAAACAATCTTTCTTTGAAAGTATTTTGTAAGCAAATATGAATAATGGAACATTTAAAATTAAATTGACAATCCAAAGTTCTATACCAAATAGTGCATTTAAAATAACTCCAAGCCCTGTTATACCACCAGCAGCGATTGCATGTGGATTAAAAAACATGTTAAGAGAAATTGCCATTAATATACAGCCTACAATTAATATTAAAATTTCTGAAAAAGTTATTATATCTTTTTTCAATAACATCACTCCTTATATATAGATTATAATATATATTATATAGTTTTTCCAATTTTTAATAAAAAAAATAAAAATATATTATAAAAATAATTTGATTGGAATTTTCTGAAAATTAATGCTATAATTAAAAATAAATTTAAAGGGAGGTTATAAAATGGCTAAATTAACTCTAGAACATATAAAAGGAAACACGTATTATATTCCACTCCCTACAATAGTAGGTGTATATGTAGATGGTAATGATGCAACTTTAATTGATAGTGGAAATAACAAAGATACTGCTAGACAAGTCTTAAGATTGTTAGAGGAGCATAATCTAAATCCTAAATTAATAATAAACACTCATTCAAATGCAGACCATATAGGAGGAAATGCATATTTGAAGAATCAAACAAAATGCAAAATTGCTACAACTAAAATGGAAGGATATTTTACAGAAAATCCAATACTAGAATCAGCATTTTTATATGGAGGCTATCCAAGTAAAGCACTGAAAAATAAGTTTCTATTAGCAAAAGAAAGTGAAGTTGATTATATTATACCTTCAAATGGAAAAATTGTAGATACAGAACTTGAAGCTATTTCTCTTCCAGGTCATTATTTTGAAATGATTGGTATTAGAACTCCAGATGATGTTTTGTTTGTTGCAGATAGTCTTACACCAGAAAATATAATTACCAAATATCATTTTTTCTTCCTATTGGATATAGAATCACAATTTAAGACATTAGAAAAAATGAGAAATTTAGAAGCAGATTTCTTTGTTCCAAGCCATTCTGTTAAAACTAGAGATATAAAAAATTTAATTGATATTAATAAAAATAAGATGGAAGAAATAATAGATAATATTAAAAAAGTCTGTTGTGAAGCAATTATGATTGATGAAGTTATTGAAAAAATGTGTGATTTGTATGGTGTTAAACTTGATGCTAATCAATATGTATTAGTTGGAAGTACAATACGTTCTTATATAACATATTTATATGAGAATAAAATGGTTGAATACGTGTTTGACGGTGGCAAGATGTTGATAAAAACTGTATAAACATTAGTTAGAAAGTAATGATAAAAATTAAATTTACTATCAATTTATCACAAAAAATAAACAACAGTACCTCTAAAAGCTTATAAAAGTCTTAAATATAAATTTGTTTTTTACTTTATAACAAATAAATTTTATAATGAATAAGATAAAATAATTGGTATAAATTGACTTATAATTTTATAAAAATAGATGCTTGATTATAAAATTATGTTATAATTTGTAAATAAGAGGATAGATTATAAGCAAATTAAAGAATTTATAGGGGGAAATGGTAGAGATTATGAATAAAAAATTCAAAAAATTCAGTAAAAAAATAAGTATATCAACCTTGGCTTTGACTATGTTTCTTTTTAGTAATCTAACTGTAAACGCACAGTTTAAAGAGGATTCAATAATAGGAAATGACAGATATGAAACAGCAGGGCTTATAGCAGACAAGCAGAATTATGATACTGTAATATTAGTTAATGGAGATAAAAGTTTATCTGATGGACTTTCATCAAGTGGATTGGCTGGAGCTATTAATGCACCTATACTTTTAACTAAAAAAAATGAGATACCAAAAGCTACTTCGACTAGACTAGACAATAAGACTTTGAATACTGTAAAAAAAGTATATATAATTGGTGGCTACAATACTATTGAAAATTCAGTAGAAAAAGATATAAAAGGAAAAGGTATTGAAGTTGAAAGAATAAATGGAAATAATAGAATTGAAACTAGTTACAATGTAGCAAAAAAAATAAATGAAGTTGGTAAGGTAAAAGAAGTCATGCTGACAAATGGATTTGTAGGAGAGGCTGATGCTATGAGTGTAGCACCTGTAGCTGCAAAAAACAAAGGAGCCATAATACTTACAGATGGTAAATCAATTCCATTTGGCACTGAAGACTTAAATGTGTACGCAATAGGAGGCAAGTCTGCAATAAGTGAAGACTTAGTAAAGAAAACTAATGCAACTAGAATTGGTGGCAATGATAGGTTTGAAACTAATAAAAAAGTGATAGAGAAGTTTTATAATGGAGCAACAGATTTTTACATAACAAAGGGGTATCAATTGGTAGATGCGCTAACACTATCTCCTCTAGCTAAAGAAAAACCAATCGTTTTAGTTGCTGATGGAAGTAACAAAGGTATTTTAAAAGGAGCTAAAATCATAACAAAAGTTGGAGGAATTGATGCTAATACATACAAACAATGTCTAGATGTAGTGGAATATAATGATATGAACATAACTCCAAACATTGTAAAACACCTAACTTCAATTGAAGGGAATGAAGTTTCTGAAGTATCTATAGAAATAGATAATTTAGGTGTAGTTGTTGAAAAGACAAATACTGATAAATTTGAATTTGACTATGTAAGTGTGACTAATGAAAAAAATTGTACTTTTTCTGTGAATAAAGAGAGTTCTTCCAATAATGTGAAGGATGGAAAATTGTTTTTAAGTGCTAAGAAAAAAATAGAGAAGCAAGATAGACCTTTACAAGATATGAATGGCGATAATATGATAAATGCAAATAAAGATAAAATGGTAAATGTTATAAAAATTGGGATTCCTGATAAAGAGTATTCTAATTTTAATGTAGAGGTAGAAAGAGGAACAGTAGAACTTTATAATATTAAAGGTGGAGCTACAGTTAATGTTAATGATGGAATTGCAAAAATTGTCGATAATAGTGTTACATATCCATTTAATATAAATACTAATGATGGTATTTCAGCTGTAACAGCTGAAACTATATCATCTGAAATAAAGTTTAGGTCAAATGATGGAATTGTAGATGTAACAGCTACAAATATAAGTGGAGATATAAGCTTGTATGGAAAAGATGGCAAAGATAACTTTGATGGAATCTTTAAATTAAACTTGAAAAAAGAACCATCAAATTTACACTTGAAGTTGATAGGCAATGGGTTAAATAAGTTACCTGATGGTTGGTCTAAAGATTATATTTTAGGAAATGGGCATCCAGTTATTGAGGTTAAAAATAATGGCATAAACAATATAACACTTGGTGAATAAAATATATGAAAATAAAGCTTATATAATTTTTAAATTATATAAGCTTTACTTAATTATCAATATTTTACTTGTGGCATTATGTACTTAACAGTTGTCTACTTTAGTTGAATTATCTAAGATATTATAAATTTGTTTTGCGAATTGACGAGAATGTTCTTCTTTTTCTCTATCCATGAAACTAGGTTTACCTAAGTCACGCTCAACAAGCATTCCGATATATTTTAATTGAGAATGTTTACAATATCTCTTGATACCGTTTTCCCAGATGTCAGCACCTTTTTCAGGTTTATATCCACATGTTGTAATAAGTGCTAATGATTTTCCTGCCCATAATGCAGGTCCTTTTTCATCACCATAGTATTTGTTCATTCCATACACCAATCTATCAAGTAATGATTTCATTGGTGAAGTGCAGTACCAAGAGTAAATTGGAGTTGCAAAAACAAGTAAATCACACATAAGAATTTTTTTGAAAATTTTCTGAACATCATCTTCATGATAACATCCAAATTCAGAAAAATTTTTCTGACATGTCTTACATGCAGTACAAGGTTCTATCTTACAATCATATAACCATATTACTTCAACATTTGCATTATAATCTTCTAATTCCTCAATAAAAGGTTTTAGAATAGCAGCAGTATTACCTTTTTTCTTAGGACTTCCCATGAGAATACATACTTCCATATTGACACCTCCACAGTATTTTAAAATAGTTTTTAATTCTATAGCAATGTTTGTATAATAAACTTTTAAAGACAAGCTACATAGAATGAAGTTTATTTTATCATAATATCTTAAAATCAATAGTATTATATAAGTGATTTAAAAAAAACAGCTATATTTGTAACTATATAGAATGATAATAAAATTAAAATCATCCATATAAAAATATGATTCTTATATGGATATACCTTATTAAGTTTTTTCCCAATACGCACAAGTAAAATGTACATCAAAAAATATACTAAAAAAACCATTAAGAATTTCATAAATAACCTCACAATTTTAAAGTTTAATATAGTTTTAGGATACTATTATAATATGATAACAACAATATCCTTTTTAAGTTTGTAATAAATTTGAAATAAATTATTTAAAAAAGTAAGTAAAAATGACTATAAATTTATAGAGAATACTCAAATAATGTTTTTAAACTATATCTTTTAATTAAAGGAAATCATTTACAGTATAAAGAACTATAGTTAATTAGATATATAGAGTATTTAATTATGATAATATATAGTAGAATATATTATAGGAATAGAGTTATCTAATTTATGAATACATTTATAGGCTTGGAGGTAAAATATGTGCTTAAATGAAGAAATTCAATTTATAGAAGAACATGCACCTTGTTACATATATGATGAGACTAGTATAATCGAAAAGTGTAAAGAACTAAAAAATAATATTTTAGGTTTTGATTTTTTATACTCTATAAAAACAAATCCATATAATGAAATTGTAAAAAGTATTGTAGCACAAGGTTGTGGGGCAGATGCTGCATCAATTAATGAGGTTATACTTTCATCAAAATGTGGAGTTGCCAAAGATGATATATATTATTCATCACCAGGTAAAACAGAATCTGACATAGAAATAGCTTTAGATAAATGTATAATTATTGCAGATAGTATCACAGAAATAGAACTTATAAATAAAATCTCAAAGAAAATCGATAAGAAAACTAAAATAGGAATCAGAATAAATCCTAATTTCACCATGGATGATGATAATGCTATATCAAGTAAATTTGGTATTGATATAGAAGATATTGACAGTGTCTTTAAAATGCTAAGCATTTGTGATTATATATCTGTAGTTGGAATTCACATACATATTAAATCTCAAGTATTGGATTTTGAAAAGTTGGGTTGTTATTATGAAAAATGTTTTCTTATAGCTTTAAACCTAAATAAAAGTAAATATATTAATATCGAATTTATAAATTTTGGCAGTGGGCTTGGAGTAGTGTATGATAATCTTAGAGAGAGTCCTGTTAATCTTAAAGAACTTTCAAGGTTAACTAAAAAGATTGTCTTAACTAATTCAAATACATTGAAGGCAAGACTTCTTATTGAATCAGGACGCTTCATAGTTTGTAAAGCAGGTAATTATTATGTTAAGATTGTAGATATCAAAGTATCAAGAGGGAAAAAATACCTTATTGTAAAAAATGGACTTAATGGATTCATGAGACCAATTATTTCTAATCTAGTTGAAAAAGTTACTTATGGGGTAGAATTAGAAGGTCAAGAACCACTATATACATCAAATAGTGCATTCTCTGTTTCAGTATTAAATAATATAAAAGAAGAAGAGTATGTAAATGTTGTTGGAAATCTTTGTACTTCATTAGATGTGATAGCGAATAATGTTAAATTGAAAAAAGCAAATATAGGAGATTTGATTTCTATTAGTAATGCTGGAAGTTACTCATATTCATTATCTCCACTATTATTTTCTAGTTATGAGATTCCAAAACAATATTATAAGAGAAAAGACGGATATATTGAATAAATTATGTTTTAAATATTTAATCTAGAATAGATATAAATTTTTAGGTATAGTGATGGCTACAAATATAATTTTAATTTAGAGCGATAAAAGGTATAGAGAGTATAATAACTCTTTATACCTTTATTTATTTTAAGAATTTACTACTTCAACAATTGTACCTTCTGGAAATAATGTTCTAAAAATAAATCTAACTAATGGCCCTGCAATTAACAGTTGTAGTGGTAATGCAACAATAAAATTGTTGGCTATATTTATAATCCATATAGTGATAAGTGTATTAGGACCCCCAATTGATTTAATAGCTCCAAATAAAGACATACAGATGACCATTCCACAAACCATACAACTCGATATAACAATAGCTTTTATAATTTGTTTAGCATCTGGATTTATAATACGAAATGCTATTTTTTTTGCGATATTAGAAACAATAAACCAGTCAAAAATCATAGCTATAACATATGTAGTTGGAAAATCCAACCAAGCACTTTTAAACGTATCTAATGAGAATTTATCATGTATAGAAATATTGTAAACGCTCATAAAAAATACCATAAAGGCACACATAAGTACTGTAAATATTAAACTTTCTTTTCTATTTTGTGGCATATTCATTTACCTCCAAGTGTAATTTATTTATATTAGGATTATACATGAAGAAAAATTTTGTCGTAAGTAAATTTTTTAAAATTTGAAATTTATTTTTTGAAATAGACATAAATGAAAATAAAAAAATTTTATTTTTTATAGTTATCCATGGAAATTGGTTTTTCTTAACTTTATAATTAATAATATAAGGTAATAAAATTATAGTGTTGCCAAAAAATTAAAATATAGGGGGTGTAGTTCTATATGGAATTGTGGAAAAGAAATTTATTTGTATGTTGGATAGGGATGTTCTTTAGTTCTATAGGTATGAGCCAAATAGCACCTATACTTCCACTATATATTAAACAGTTAGGTGTAACTGATGTTGGTTTAATACAACAGTATTCAGGTATAATTTTTGGATGTACTTTTGTAGTAGCAGCATTTTTTTCGCCAATTTGAGGTAAAGCTGCTGATAAATATGGAAGAAAGTCAATGCTTCTACGTGCAAGTATTGGTATGGGAATAGTGATATTTACCATGGCATTTGTACAAAATGTTTATCAGCTATTAGGATTAAGGATTCTCCAAGGCGTTTTTACGGGTTATGCTACTGCATGTACTACACTGATTGCAACTCAGACAGATAAAAATCACTCTGGTTGGGCTTTAGGTACACTTGCAACAGCATCAACTACTGGTTCCTTAATTGGACCGACAGTAGGAGGATATATAGAATCAATTTTAGGGCTTAAAAGTGTTTTTATTATAACTGGAGGATTATTATTCGTATCATTTATTATATCTATTCTATTTGTAGTAGATAATTTTAAACCTAAAGAAACAACAAAGTCAATTTCTATAATTAAAGAACCATTAAATCCATTGCCAAATAAATTTTTAATTGCATCAATTTTTGTAACTACATTTATTACTCAGCTAGCGTTGTATTCTATAGAACCGATTGTAACAATATATATATCACAGCTTACAAATTTTGCATCAAACGTAGCTTTAATAGCAGGATTAACATTTTCTGCATCAGGATTGGCAAACTTATTAGCAGCTCAAAGGCTTGGAAAAATATCAGACAAAGTAGGGCCTCAAAAGGTATTACTGATTTCACTTTTATGGGCAGGAGTTATATTTATACCACAAGCTTTTGTAAGAACTGCATGGCAATTGATGTTATTGAGGTTTTTATTAGGATTATCAGTAGCAGGGCTTAATCCTTCTGTAAATAGTTTATTAAAAAAAATTGCACCAGAAGAATATGTGGGGAAAATATTTGGATATAATGCATCTGCTCAGTATATAGGTTGTTCATCAGGAGCTTTTTTAGGGGGACAAATATCAGCACATTTAGGTATTAGGACAGTATTTTTTTCAACAAGTTTATTGTTATTTGTGAATGCATTTTGGATGTATAAATTTACTGGTTTATTTACTAAGAATGATGTAAAATAAACTTTAAATTTTGATGAGTAGATAAGACATGCTTTAGTATTATATAAAAAACTAATTAAGATTATATATAAAAGAATTCATTTTCATGAATTCTTTTGTTCTTATTAACCTAAAAGTTGTGCTTTGATAACTTCCTTGTGGCATTTGTTTGGCTGTTGTATAATTATAGAAATTATAAAAATATAGACTTCAATATATTTGAAGTAAGTGTTTCATTATATTTTTAAAAAACGATATGGAGGAATTTAATAATGCAGGTTGAAAAAAAAAAATCTATCGCAGAACAGTCGAGAATATGTCTAATTGAATCTTTATTATCTTTGATGTCAAAAAAAGATTATAGCAGTATAACTGTAACAGAAATTGCAGAGAATGCCTTACTATCACGAAGAACATTTTATAGAAATTTTAACAGTAAGAGAGAAATACTTGAAACATATTGCCAAAATTTATGTCAAGAATATATTGAATGTTTTAAGAATGAGAGTGATTTATCATTAAGTAATGTAACAGAACTATATTTTTCATTTTGGCAAAAACATGTTGAATTTTTAACTATGCTAAATAAAAATCATCTAATGTTTTTTTTATTAGAAAAGTATAACGAGTTTCTTCCTATTATCTATAAAATCTATAAAGGAGATGATAATAAGTTTAATATTCAAGAAGAAGTTACATATGCTATACTCTTTGTTTCTGGAGGATTTTGGAATATACTATCTGAATGGCTAAAAAACGGATTTGCCCAGACACCCAAAGAGATGTCTGAGATAATTCTAAAATCTATGAATTTATTTATAGATGGTAAATAATTATAATATATAAACTAGAGCTGAAATTTTGTTCATGAAAACCTTCCTTCTAGGATATTACATTTGTGATATAAAATATGTTTTACTATAATCCACATAATTTAATTTCATGATGTAGAATAAACGATTCTTATGTAATTTATTATAGAATTATATCAAGAAATAGCCTATGGTAAAAATTGGAAAATATTATTATCGACAAAATCTTTGACTTAAAAACTATATTGCGATAGTATTAATTTAATAAAAGTATGAGAGGGGCGTTAGGCTATGACAATTTCAAAAATACCACAAGCAGAATTAAAAGTTATGAAGTTTATTTGGGAAAAAAATGATACAGTAACATCAAAAGAAACTATTGAAGCTATGGAGCAAAAATATGGATGGAAACAAACAACTACATTAACACTTTTATCAAGACTTGTTAAAAAACATTTTTTAAATGCAGAAAAAATAGATAGATATACTCATTACACAATAGTTGTTGGTCATAAAGAGTATTTAAGCGTTGAGACAAAAGATTTTTTGAGTAATATACACGATAATTCTTTACAGAGCTTGATTTCAGCATTACATGATGATGAAGTTATTGATAAAGATGCATTAGATTTATTTGAAAGTCATTTTAAAAACTTAGAAGAGGAGTAATTATATAAGTTAAAATTCTAAGTTTTTAATAGATGGCTGAAAAAATCCATAAATGGTATTATTTAATCAGTTACTCACTATTCATAAAGTAATATTAAATAGGTCCTAATTTAGTAGAGTACCTAAAACAATTGGAATAGGGAGTATCAAATTAAATGATACCACTTATCCTAGTAAATATCGATTTTTTAACATTTAAAATGATTTTATAACATATCAATATTCCTAAGTCTAAGTTATTATTTTTATTCAATCATATTAAAATCTACTTTATTATTTTTAATTGTTTAAAAGATAAATTTGTTTTTCCTATTTATATATGAGGTAAATGTAAGAAATACTTTTTATATATTTAAAATTTATTGTTATTAATTAGATTATTAATACGTCACAACTTATTTTAAAAATTTATTAAAAAAATTAAGTAATTATACCAAATCTAATTGTATCTTTGTGCTATAATTAGTATGTATTTTTTATTATATTATTTTATAAAAAAAATATAATTTAATTATTACTGAGGATATTATTATGTTAGATACATTTATAACACTTGTCTCTTCCATTGTAGAAATATGGGCATGTAAAAAAATTTTTGATTATACAAGTAAAGCAAAAGTTAATTTTAAAAAACTAAATATATATTTCTTAATTTCTGTTTTTATTATTATTTCTTCTTTCTATATAAATATTGGGGCGGATAATAGAATTTGGATATGCATACTTATAACTGTTATTTTCTATAAGCTTAATTACAAAGTCAATATATATAAATGTCTAGTAATTTCTTTTTTTTATTGGTTGGTATTGATAGGTATAAATGCATTAAGTATGCTATTAGTAGTCTCCATAAATAATTTGGATAATATGAATATTTTACTTAGTGGAAATTTATATAGGTATGAAGCTATATTCTTAGGGAAATTAATCTTAGTTACATTGCTTTATGTTTATAAAATTTCTAGTAAAAATTTTAAAATTAGTAAAAAAGAGATATACATATGTGTTCCTATTATAGCAAATTTATTGTCATTTTTTATACTCTATGATTATATTATCAATCTTGTGAAAATTTCTCCAGAGAAAAGAATTGCTTTTTTAGCAATAGTTTTCTTATTAATACTATCTAATATTTCAATATTTGTATTAATACGTATAATACTTAAAATTAAAGTGAAAAAAATAATATAAATTATTTACATAAAAAGGAGATAGCAAATATATCCAAATGCTATCTTCTAACATAATCCATTTCAACTAAAAATTCACTTATAAATAGATATATTGTATAAACAAATTAAGCTACCAATTCAAATATAAATTCTAATAAAATTCATTTAGAGAAAAAGTTAATAATTACTTTTTTATGTATAATTTTACATGGACTTATAGAAAGGTTATTTTATTAAAGACAGATATAAGTATAAGTAGAAATATAATTTAAAAAGGTGCTTTTAACTTTAAAAAATAATGTTAAAAAGTAAACATATACCATAACCTAAAAAGCAAGACTTTAAATCTTTTAAATGAGTCAATCTTACATATATTTCCGATAGATTATATTGATAAAAAACACTAAAATTAAATTAATAAAGTACTTGGAGGGATGTAAATGAAAGATGAAAATTTTATTAATATTGAATACGAAGATAAACGTTTTTCAATTAATATCAAAGAGATTTTGTACATAGAGAAACAAGAATATGAATCAAAGATTTATACCGAAAATGGTAATTACGAAGTTGGAGAAAATGCTCCTAGTATAAGAAAATTAATGAAAGAAGAAAATTTTTTCAAATGTAGTAATAGTTATATTGTAAATTTAGATAAGTGCGAGTTTTATCTTAGCAATAATTGTATTTTTGTAAATAATAATTTTATAAGAATTTTGGGTTCAGAAAGAAAAAAGAAGTTAAAAAAGAAATTAGAGAAATTATATGATTATGAAGATTAATTTTGAGAGGCTGTATTTTATACAGCCTCTTTATTTATTATATTATTAATAAATTTCAAGTTATGATAAAATATAAAACAAGTAACTTATTTAAATATAAAATTCTTTTTAAGAGAAAGGAAAAAGATATGGGAGATTATAATAAAATAGTTGAATCAAAAGATGATGTAGATACGAATAGAAGAAAATTAAAATATCCTTGTATCTATAAACATTTTAAAGGAAAATACTATGCTACAATGGGGCTTAGTAAGGCTACCAACAATGATGATATAGAAAATATTTGTAAATTATACAGCAAAGAAGATTTAAATAAAAACGAAAATAAATATAAGATAGTTATTAGGCACACTGAAAGAGAAGATGATATCTGTGTATATATAGATTTAGATGGAAAGTTTTATCATAAGGAAGAAAAAGACAAAAATGATTTAGTTCTATATAAGACTTTATACGATGATACAGGTATATTTGCAAGACCTTTGGATATGTTTTTATCAAAAGTAGATATAGATAAATATTTTAATCCAATCCAGAAATACAGATTTGAAGAATTCTATAAGTAATATGTGAAAATTATTTTTTATAAATTTATAAAAGCTCTATTATAGAACAATAACTTGTGTAAATATAAAAGAGATTTATTGAAGATAATATACTAGATTAAATTATAAAATAGAACAAAGTAAAGTATTATATGATATAATTAAGTTTTGAGAAGTACTAATTTATATTTAATAAAAATGGGCATATATTAGGAGGGCATATGGGAAATACTTTTTATATAGTAAGACATGGACAAACAGATTGGAATCTTTTAGGGAAAACACAAGGACATGGTAATTCGGACCTTACTCCTCAAGGGATAGAACAAGCAAAAGAACTTTCTGAAGATATTGGAAAATATTCGATTGATTATATTTTTAGTAGTGACTTAGGAAGAGCAATGCAAACAGCTCAAATTTTAGGGGATAAACTTAACCTTGAAGTTCAAAAAACAGAAGCACTTAGAGAAATGGGTTTTGGAGTTTGGGAAGGACTTTTAATAAAAGAGATTCAAAAAGATTATTCAGATATATATTCAACATGGAGAAATGAACCACACTTAGTAAACATACCAGAAGGAGAAACTCTTAAACTCATAAAAGATAGAGTAGATGCTTTTATAAAAGAATTAAATGAAAAATATGATAATAAAAATATAATTCTTGTTACTCATTCAATCACATTAAGAGTTATGTTATTATCATTTTTAGAATCAGGTATGGAAAATATATATAGAATCAAGCAGGATAATACTGCTTTAAATATAGTAGAATTTAAAGATTATGGCCCTGTTATAATAAAAATGAATGATACAAGCCATATAAAAAATCATGTAAAGATAAATAATTCTGCATTAGAGTAATAATCAATTATAAGGAGAAGTTTATGAGTAAAGTTATAGTAGTTGGTGGAGGTGCTTCTGGAATGATGGCAGCTCTATCAGCTTCGAAAAATAATAATGAAGTGATACTAATTGAGAGAAATGGAGAATTAGGAAGAAAACTAAGAGCTACTGGTGGAGGTAGATGTAACTTTACCAACAATAGAGAGATAGAAGATTTTTTTGATAAAGTTGTTAATAATAAGAAATTTCTCTATAGCAGTTTCTACTCATTTACAAATAAAGACCTCATTTCGTATTTTGAAAGTAGAAATTTAGAATATAAAATAGAAGAAGAAAATGATAACAAAGTATATACTAAAAATGATAAATCCATAGAAGTGATAGAAGTACTAAATAAAGATTTAATCAACCACAATGTTAAGATAATGTACAATAAAAAAGTTATAGACATCATAACTGAAGACATAACTTCAGAAAATGATTCTAATAAAGACAAATCAAAGTGTCTAATAAGAGGAGTCATTTTAGATAATGGAGATAAGATATTGGGAGATAAGGTCATTATATCAACTGGAGGAGTGAGTTATTCAAAAACTGGTTCAGATGGTTCAATGTATAAGATTCTTCAAAATCATGGGCATACATTAAATAGTCTATATCCAGCCTTAGTTCCACTTACAATAGAAGAAAAATGGATTAAAGATTTACAAGGAATATCTATGAAGAATGTGGAAATATCTTGTAAGATTAAGAAAAAGAAAATATCAAAGACAGGAGACATGTTATTTGCACATTTTGGAATAACAGGACCCTGTGTGCTTATAATGTCATCTTATATTAATAAGACTATTGATAAAGAAAAGGTAGAATTAAATATAGATTTCTTACCAAGTTTAAATGCTGATGAAATCTCTAGTATAATCAGAGCATTTCCAAACAAAAATATCATAAATAATCTTAAACAAATACTACCTCAAAATTTCTTAAAAGAAATTCTTACGCTATTATCTTTAAATGATAAAAAAGCAAGTGATTTATCTAAAGTGGATGAAATTAAAATCATTGAGTATATAAAAAATATGAAACTGACTTGTAATGGAACTACAGGTATAAACACTGGTATGGTTACTTCTGGTGGAATATCAGTTAAAGAAATTAACTCTTCCACTATGGAGTCTAAATTAATTAAGAATTTGTTTTTTACAGGTGAAGTAATTGATATAGATGCAGAAACTGGAGGATACAATTTACAAATAGCTTTTTCAACTGGATATCTTTCGGGTATTAGTGTATAAGTGTAGTTTTTAACTAACAATTAAATATGAATAAATAGAGGTGTATATATGGGTAATTTAGTTATAGCTGTAGATGGTCCAGCAGGAGCTGGAAAAAGTACAATAGCTAAAATAGTAGCAAAAAAGCTAGATATAAATTATATAGATACAGGTGCTATGTATAGAGCAGTTACTTATAAGTGTTTAAAAAGTAATATTGATGTCAATAATGAGAAAGAAGTTATTGAGATAGCTAAAAATTCGGATATAGATTTTAAGAATAATAATATTTACTTGGACAAAGAAATTATAAATGAAGAAATAAGAACAATAGAAGTAAGTAATAATGTTTCTGCTGTAGCCAAGATAAAAGAAGTAAGACAGTTAATGGTTGAAGTTCAACGCAGAATAGGAACAAAAAGTTCAGTAATATTAGATGGTAGAGATATAGGTTCATATGTTTTCCCAAATGCAGATTATAAATTCTTTTTAGTAGCTACTCCAGAAGAAAGAGGAAGTAGACGTTATAAAGAACTTTGTAATAAGGGATATAATACTACTTTAAAGGAAGTAATTGGAGATATAATAAAACGAGATGATATTGATTCAAACAGAGAATTTGCTCCATTAGTGAAAGCTAATGATGCACTAGAAATAGATACTACAGGGAAAACAATAGAAGAGGTTGTAGATGAAGTTGTCTCTAAAATAAATCTTTAGTTTGATGTATCATAATAAAATATAATGTAGTATTGAAGGGAGATAAACGTGAATTTTTATAGATTTGCAATAACTATTTTTAAAGGTTTTTCTAAACTGTTTTTTAAGTATGAGGTTATAGGTGCTGAGAATATTCCAGATAGAGGAAATATAGTAGTAGCCTCAAATCATAAGTCTAATCTTGACCCTGTATTTTTGGCTGCTGCTATAGAAAATAGAGAAATAGCTGCAATTGCAAAAAAAGAATTATTTAAAATTAAGCCATTAGGATTTTTATTAAAAAAATTGCATGTTATGCCGATAAATAGAGAGAAGCCAGATGTATCTACAATAAAAACTATTTTGAGGTCTATTAGAGATGGTTATATATTAGGTATATTCCCAGAAGGGACTAGAATTAAAGGGGATTCTTTTGGTAAAGCTAAGGCAGGTCTTTCTGTATTTACAATAAAGAGTAAGTCTAAAGTTGTTCCAGTATCGATAATATCTAAATATAAACTATTTAGTAAAGTAATTGTATATATTGGAGAACCGATATCGTTTGAAGAACATTTTAAAGAAAAATTGAGTAATGATGACCATGAAAGAATATCACAAGAGATTTTAGAAGTAATAAAACAAAATTACTTTAAATATTCAAAATAAGGGGGGAAAACCTGTGAATGTAAAAATAGCAAGACATGCTGGCTTTTGTTTTGGAGTTAAAAGAGCAATGAAAATGGCATGGGATGAAGTAGAAAAAAATAATTCTGGTATATATGCTCTAGGACCTCTTATTCATAATAAACAAGCAGTAGCAAAATATGAAGAAAAAGGTCTTAAAACTGTAGATGAAATTGATATAATACCAAATTATGAAAATATGATAATCAGGTCTCATGGAGTTCCTGAGAAAATATATAAAGAGGCAAAAGATAAAAAACTAAAAATAGTAGATACTACATGTCCATTTGTAAAGAAAATACATACAGTAGTAAGCGAGTATCATAATAAAGGCTATGAAATAATAGTTATTGGAGATATGAAACATCCAGAAGTAATAGGCATAAATGGATGGTGTGAAAATTCAGCAATAATAATAAAGACTGTAGAACAGATGGAAAATATGGACTTGGATAATTCAAAAAAATATTGTCTTGTGGCACAGACTACGATAAATCCAGATTTATATTCAAGTATAGTTGCTAAACTATCAGATAAACTGGAAAAAATTGTGTTTAATGATACTATTTGTTCAGCTACAAAGACAAGACAAGAATCAGCTAAAGAGTTGGCTAGAGAAGTTGATTGTATGGTAGTTATAGGGGGCAAACATAGCTCTAATACTCAAAAATTAGTAAAAGTTTGTGAAGATTTAGTTCCAACTTTTGCAATAGAAACTAAAGATGAATTGGATGTAGATATGCTTAAAAGATATAAAACATTAGGCATTACAGCGGGAGCATCTACACCTAATTGGATAATAGAAGAAGTTGTAACATTCATTGAAAATTTATAAGTTCAGTAGATAATACAGCATGTGGACATTGTTATAACATAGAACTTATCTATTTATCATATGTGATTTCATACTACATGTGATAAATAGATAGCCTAATATCAAAAAGTGTGTATCTTAATGTATGAGAAATTAATAATATAAGATGCGCACTTTTTAATATTAAGAATATAAAAGATAAATTGATATTGATTATCAATAACAAATAAAATATAATATAATTATTGTGAAATTAGGTAAGGAGGTAAATTAATGGAAATGCTAATATCTGCTTCTGAAGAAGCATTTTTACATGTAGGTTCTATGATTGGATTTTTTATTTTGTTATTTGGATATATTAATTATAAAACTAGTGGGAATTTTACTAATATAATATCAAAAAACAGAAAACTTCAACCTTTGATAGGGGCTTTAATTGGAGCTATACCAGGTTGTGGGGGAAGTTTAGCAATAATGCCATTATACATAAATGGGAAGTTGAGCTTTGGTGCAATAATCGCAAGTTTAATAGCTAGTATGGGAGATGCTGCATTTGTACTTATCTCAGCGAATATTAAGATGTATTTTTTTGTTACAATAGTTAGTACTATTACAGGAATAATAACTGGGCAGTTAGTAGATTGTTTTAAACTTGAAGAAAAATTAGGATTAAAAAAGCGAAGAGAATTGGATAAACACAGTATAAATAAAACCAACTCTAAAGAAGCACATAATCATGATGAAATAATATTGGACAATCTTGCTAAATCTCATGGCAACACAAATAGACTTGCATTTATAATAACACATGGGAAAGGATATAAAATTTATATAGGAATTGTATTAATAGGTTTTATATTTATGTTGCTTGCTCACTCTGGGATTAATCTACCTATAATTGAGAAGCTACATTCCTTAGAAGAAGCAATTGCAGTTATTGGAATATTATTTTCAATAATTTATATGTGGTGTTTTAAAAAAGTATTTAAAAATTCCAACCAAAAAGAAGAGGAAAATAAAAAGATTTCTCTAAGAGAAATGCTTATACACTCTGTTGGTGAAATATCATTTGTAATTACATGGATTTTTATTGCATATCTTATTTATGATTTGATAATATTAATTTTAGGTGGAGATGAATACTTAGTCAAACTAGTATTATCAACTGGCGTAATAAGTGTATTTATAGGTGCAGGTCTTGGACTTATTCCAGGGTGTGGTATACAAATTGTGCTTATGTCATTCTATTTGAAGGGAACTATACCACTTGGTGCAGTTATAGCCAACTCTATCTCTCAAGATGGAGATGCACTTTTTCCACTTCTAGCAATGGATAAAAAATCGTCTTTATGGGCCATGATTATTACCACTATACCAGCAATACTTGTAGGTATGATAGTTTATGTATTTTTAGGATAAAGATGATTATATACAGATAACTAAGAATGAATAATACAAGTTTATAAATTTATATTTCAAGATTAATAATAAGCAAGTGTAAAGTAAAAATTTAATATGACTGAGCTATTAAAGAGAACATGAGGGATAATATTATTTCTCATGTTCTCTCTGTTTAATTAAATGAATATTGGAACAAATTTCAAGTGATACTTTTTATTAAAACTCATATATAATATATATTAATAAATTAAATTATAATATGTAATACAACAAGTATATTGATATAAAAAACTTAAGAGGAGTTGTAAAAATGAGTACTTTAAAGAAAAAGTGTGATGTAGCAAGTGGAAGAGATAAAGCTGACATTGTACTTAAAAATGGAACAATCATAAATGTATTTACAGAAGAATTGATAGTGGGAGATGTGGCAATAGTGGAAGATACTATTGTTGGTATTGGGGATTACAATGGGAATGTAGAAATTGATTGTAGTGGTAAATATATATCACCTGGCTTTATTGATGCACATATGCATATCGAATCTACAATGGTAATGCCAATTGAATTATCAAAAAAATTATTGAAATCAGGTACGACAACTATCATCGCTGACCCACATGAATTGGTTAATGTAAAAGGAGCAAATGCAATAGATTTTTTATTAGAATCGACAAAAGATATACCACTTAATGTATATATTATGATGCCTTCATCTGTACCTGCGACAAGATTTGAAACTAATGGAATCGGTAAATTTTGTGCAAAAGACATGGAGAAGTACATACAGAATCCTAGGATTTTAGGATTAGGAGAGGTAATGTGCTTTAATGATGTTATAGATTCTGAAAAAGAAATCTTAGATAAATTAGAACTTTTTAAAAGTAAGATTGTAGATGGGCATGCTCCAAATATAAGTGGGAAATCACTTCAGACATATGTGTGTGCAGGAATAGAAAATGACCACGAATGTATAACTTTTGATGAGGTATATGAAAAATTGAGAGCAGGTCTAAGGATTTTAATAAGGGAAGGTAGTGCAGCTAAGAACTTGAAATCTATAGTAAAGGGATTGTTAAATCATAACTTACCAATTGAAGAATTTATGTTTTGTACAGATGATAAGCATTTAGATGATATAGAAAAACAAGGTCATATAAGATGGAATATAAAATGTGCAATTGATTTAGGTATGGAACCTATCAAAGCCATAAAGATTGCAACATATAATTCGGCAAAAGTATATGGGTTAAAAAAGATTGGAGCAATAGGAGCTGGTTATAAAGCTGATATTGTTGTGTTGAATAGTTTAAATGAAATGGAAGTGGAGAGTGTTTATAAAGATGGTAAATTGGTAACTAAAGAAATGTTCTCTAATTACAATTATGAAATTAAAGACAAGGAGTTACTCAATACAGTTAAATTTAAAGAGATTAGTAAAGAGAAAATACAGTTAAAATCAAATGAAAAAAATTATGTGATGGAAATTGTACCTTATCAAATTTTAACAAATAAATTGTATGAATCCATACCAAATGTAGATGGATATTTTATTCCAAATAAAGAGTATTCAAAGCTTTGTGTTGTTGAGAGACATAGAATGACTGGGAATATATCAATTGCACCACTAAAAGGCTTTGGAATAAAAAATGGAGCAATAGCCACTACTGTGGCTCATGATTCTCATAATATAATAGTTGCAGGAGATAATGATGATGACATAATAATTGCAATAAATTATTTGAAAGAAATTCAAGGTGGTTATGTAATTGTATCAAATGGAAAAGTTATTGCACACCTGAATCTTCAAGTCGCTGGATTAATTAGTACTCTTCAAGCTGAAGAAGTACAGGAAACGACTGACAATATGTTGGAGATAGCAAGAAATATGGGAGTGCCAAAGTATGTAGACCCTTTTATTACGCTTTCTTTTATGGCGCTTCCTGTTGTTCCACAAATAAGACTTACTGATTTAGGTTTGTTTGATGTTGAAGAATTTAAATTTATATAGATTATAATATTATAAAAATAACAATAAACAGACAGTATTTAATATATATTGAATACTGTCTATTTTAATTAGTCTGTTATTTAAAGAGATTTTAAGTTTGAATAATAGACTTAAAGTATTTTTACTTATTTTTAGTATATAAATATATGAAAATTATATATTGATGAATTTTTATACATAAAAAATAAAATATTTTATTTACGAACAGATATATGGGGTAATAATATATACATAATATAAATTTATCAATAAAAACAAAAGGAGAGATATATATGTTGAGTATAGGAACAAAAGCACCAGAATTTACATTAGAAGATAAAGATGGAAATAAAGTAAGTATGTCAGATTTTAAAGGAAAAAAAGTAGTAGTATATTTTTATCCTAAAGATAATACACCAGGTTGCACACGCCAAGCTTGTGCTTTTAGGAACGCGTATGATGGGTTTAAAAAGGATGATGTACAAGTTATTGGTATAAGTAAAGATAGTATAAAATCACATCAAAAATTTGCAGAAAAACATGAACTGCCATTTATTTTACTTTCTGACCCTGATTTAGTTGCTATTAAAGCCTTTGATGTATGGAAAGAGAAAAAAATGTATGGAAAAACTGCATTGGGAGTTGTGCGAGCAACATATATCATAGATGAAAATGGAATTATTGAAAAGGTATTTGAAAAAGCAAAGCCAGATACAAATGCACAAGAAATTCTTGAATATTTGGAAAAACAGGAGTAATAGAAATTTATGATTATAATGTTATCACCAGCTAAAAATATGAAGCATGTAGAAACA